>JBDTZK010000460.1:0-2587 GCA_040005195.1 Pseudoxanthomonas sp. | reverse complement strand
CGAGGCAATCGACCTGCTGCTGCCCGACATGAATGGCCTGCTGCGCGGCAAGCGCATCACCCGCGATGCATTGGAAAAGGTCTATGCCGATGGCGTATGCCTGCCGATGTCGCTGATTGCCACCGATATCACCGGCAATACCGTGGAGGAAACTGGGCTGGGCTACGACATCGGCGACGAAGACCGTGTCTGTCGCCCCGTACCTGGCTCACTGCGGCCGGTACCCTGGTCACCGCGACCGATGGCGCAATTGCTGTTGTCGATGGAAGGCACTAACGGCGGCAGTTTCGAAGCAAACCCGCGGGAAGTACTCAAGCGCGTGCTGGACCGCTACACGGCACGCGGGCTGAAACCGGTCGTCGCAGTGGAACTGGAGTTCTACCTGTTCGACGCCCACCTGGATGCCGATGGCAAGCCGCGCACACCGGTGAACCCGGTCACCGGGCGCCGCAACAACAGTACACAGGTCTACTACATGGAAGACCTCAACGATTACCGTGGCTTCACCGATGCGGTGTCATCGGCGTGCGTGGCGCAAGGTATTCCTGCCGACACCGCCGTGGCCGAATACGCGCCCGGCCAGTTCGAGATCAACCTGAAGCATCGCAACGATGCATTGCTGGCCTGCGACGACGCGGTCATGTTGAAGCGCGCGATCAAGGCCGTGGCGCAGCAGCAGGGGCTGCAGGCCAGCTTCATGGCCAAGCCCTTCGTGGAACAGGCCGGCAATGGCCTGCACATCCACGTCAGCGTGCTGGATGAGACAGGCAAAAACATCTTCGCCTCCACGCCCGATGCACCGGCCGACGCCCTCAAACACGCCATTGGCGGCCTGCAGCGCAGTGCGCAGGACAGCCTTTTGCTGTTCGCGCCGCATGCCAACAGCTACCGGCGTTTCGTACTCAATGCATTCGTGCCGCTGAACGATGCGTGGGGCTACAACAACCGCACTGTCGCCCTGCGCATTCCGTACAGCAACGAAGCCAATACCCGCATCGAGCACCGTATCTCCGGTGCCGACGCCAACGTGTACCTGGTCACTGCCGCCGTGCTGGCGGGCATGCTGCATGGCCTGGATAAAGGCTTTGATCCAGGCCCACCGGTGGTCGGCAACGCCTACGAACAGACCGAGATCCGTACGCCTTACTGGCGACAGGCCATCGACAACTTCATGGCCAGCAACTACATCGCTGACCAGTTCGGCGAATCGTTCCGGCATATCTACGGTCAGCAGAAGCTGAAGGAAATGCAGACGTTCGAGACCCAGGTGACGACGCTGGAATACGACTGGTATTTGCGAGCGGTGTGACCGCTTCCCTGCTCCGTCTGGGAGGAGGTGCCGAAGGCGAATGAGGGAAAGCAGCGTAGCGAGTTGCTTGTCAGCATGCAGATCAAGATGGATCCCAGCTTTCGCTGGGATGACGATATCGGGACTTCACTAATGTCTTCATCCGGAAAGTCCACGTACCCACCCAGCTGGTACGCCGCCAGCGCCGTTCCGTTACCCGCGCAGCCCACCCTGCAAGGCCGCATCGATGCCGATGTGTGCATCCTCGGCGCGGGCTACACCGGCTTGTCTGCCGCGTTGGAACTGGTGGAAGCCGGCTACAACGTCGTCGTGCTCGAAGCCGAGCGGATCGGCTGGGGCGCATCCGGACGCAACGGCGGCCAGGCCATCGCCGGTTTCGGCTGTGGCGAAGCGAAACTGGAAGCGCTGGTCGGCTTCGAGGACGCCAGGAAGATGTTCGACCTGTCACGCGAAGGCCTGCAGTGGCTGCGCGACCGCATCCGCAGGCACGACATCGCCTGCGACTGGCGCGACGGCCATGCCACCGTGCCGATCAAGCCGCGCCAGCAGCGTGAAGTGCTGGAAGCCGTCGACGACTTCCGCACCCGCTACGACTATCCGGTGGAATGGTGGGATCGCGAACGGCTTCGCGAAGAACTGGCCAGCGACCGCTACTGCGGCGCGCTCTACGATCCCAACAGCGGGCACTTGCATCCGCTGGAATACGCGCTGGGCCTGGCCCGTGCGGCGATGGCGGCAGGCGTCCGCATCTTCGAGCATTCCCGCGTCACCCAGATTGTGCGCGGCAACAAGCCGGTGTTCAAGACCACCCAGGGCGAAGTGCACTGCGATTTCGCCATCCTCGCAGGCAACGCGCTGGTGCACGGCATCGCACCTGAGCTGGATGCGAAAATCATGCCCGTCGGCACCTACATCGGCGCCACAGTGCCGCTGGGCGAGGAACGCGCGACCGCGCTGATCCGCAACGACATGGCCGTGGCTGACACCAATTGGGCGCTGGACTATTTCCGCCGCAGCCGCGACCACCGCCTGCTGTTCGGCGGACGCGCCAGCTACTCCACCCTGCCCCCACCCAACCTGCGCGGCACCATGACCCGACGCATGCGTCACGTGTTTCCACAATTGAAGGATGTCGAGATCGACTACGTGTGGGGCGGTTACATCGATATCTCGCTTAATCGCGCACCGCACTTCGGCCGGCTTACGCCCAACGTCTATTTCGCACAGGGCTTTTCCGGGCATGGGGTCATCGCCACGGGACTCGCCGGCAAACTTATT
>JBDTZK010000459.1:0-2588 GCA_040005195.1 Pseudoxanthomonas sp. | reverse complement strand
AGCGACGACAATGGAGTGCTGATCAGCGGTCAGACTTTCTGCTACTCGAAAGATGGATCGGGAACCGACTGCACCGCGCCATGCTCAACCGGCGTTGATCATTGCGAGATCACGAAGCATCCGAACTCCTGGCTGCCACGCTCGCTGACCGCAGTATGTGGGGACGCATGCGGATGACGCCTTCCGACCTCTCCGACATCAACGCACATACCTATACCTACCTGCTGAACGGCACTGCGCCCGCCGGCAACTGGACCGGACTCTTCCGTCAGGGCGAAAAGGTGTTGCTGCGTTTCATCAACGGCTCCGCCATGACCTACTTCGATGTGCGCATACCGGGCTTGAAAATGACGGTGGTCGCGGCCGACGGCCAATACATCCATCCCGTCACGGTGGATGAATTCCGCATCGCCTTGGCGGAAACCTTCGATGTACTGGTGGAGCCCACCGGCCAGGAAGCGTTCACTGTTTTCGCACAGGACATGGGCCGCACCGGTTATGCGCTGGGCACGCTGGCGGTGCGCGAAGGACTGCAGGCACCGATTCCTGCACGCGATCCGCGGCCCCTGCTGACCATGGCCGATATGGGCCACGAGATGACAGGCGGCAAAGACATGGAGGGCGGTTGTGGCGCCAGCATGGGCATGGCAGGCATGGGCATGGCCGACATGGATCATGCGGCGATGGGTTCCGGCGGCATGCATGCGCACCCCGCCAGCGAACGCGGCAATCCACTGGTCGACATGCAATCCATGGCCAGCAAGCCGAAGCTGGACGACCCCGGCATCGGCCTGCGTGACAACGGCCGCAAGGTACTCACGTACGCCGATATGAAAAGCCTGTTCGCCGACCCCGATGGCCGCGACCCGGGGCGCACGGTGGAGCTGCATCTGACCGGGCATATGGAGAAATTCGCCTGGTCCTTCGATGGCATTCCGTTCGCAAGCGCCGAGCCCTTGCGCCTCAACTACGGTGAACGCCTGCGTATCGTGCTGGTCAACGACACCATGATGCAGCACCCCATCCATTTGCACGGCGTATGGAGCGATCTGGAGGACGAGAACGGCGAGTTTCACCTGCGCAAGCACACCATCGACATGCCGCCTGGTACACGCCGCAGCTATCGGGTAAGGGCCGATGCGCTGGGACGGTGGGCCTACCACTGCCACCTGCTTTACCACATGGAAGCGGGAATGATGCGCGAAGTGAGGATCGAAGAATGAAGGTCGACTCCCGAACCTCACTCATGCTGGTAGCCGCCTTGGCGAGTGTCGCAGTCAGCGCTCAGGCGCGCGCGCAGCACGATCATGCGCAGCACTCGACACAGGCTGAAGCTGAAAAAATCAGCCTCATTCCACCCGTCGAACCTGCGGCCGACGCGCCCGCGTTGATGGACCATGCGTCGATGGATCATGCCGCGATGGGTCATGCTGCAACGGGCCATGATGTGGCGACGTCGCCAACCTCCATCACCCCGATTGCGCCGGTCAGCGATGCCGATCGAGCGGCCGCGTTTCCGGTCCTTGATCACCATGCGATGGAACACGCGCCGGCAATCCACCGCTACCTGCAATTCAATCGTATGGAAGCGTGGGACGCCGATGAAGGCACGGGACAGGCATGGGAAGCCATCGGCTGGTGGGGCAGCGACCTCAATCGCCTGTGGTTGCGCAGCGAAGGCGAACGCGTGGACGGGCGCACCGAAGCCTCGGACCTGGAAGTGATGTATGGCCGCAGCTTGTCTCCCTGGTGGGACATGCTGGTGGGTGTGAAACAGGATTTTCGACCCGAAGATTCACAGACCTGGGCGGCATTCGGTGTACAGGGCCTGGCGCCCTACAAATTCGAAGTCTCGGCCACCGCCTATCTCGGCGAGTCCGGACAGTCAGCCGCCACCATAGAAGTGGAATACGAGTTGCTGCTGACCCAGCGGATGATCCTGCAGCCGATGCTGGAATTGAAGCTGTACGGCCAGGATGACCCGCTACGACGGATTGGTTCGGGATTGAGCAGAATCGAA
Organism: Pseudoxanthomonas sp.; assembly: GCA_040005195.1. Lineage (GTDB taxonomy): Bacteria > Pseudomonadota > Gammaproteobacteria > Xanthomonadales > Xanthomonadaceae > Pseudoxanthomonas_A. The sequence continues at coordinate 568 of JBDTZK010000459.1, read as the reverse complement.
GCCGGATTGCGCCTGCGCTACGAGATCAATCGCCATGTGGCGCCCTACGTGGGCGTAGTGCAGGAACGCATATTGGGCAGAACCGCCGACTACCATGCCGCACACGGGGAAGACAACTCGGACACGCGGGTGGTCGCCGGCATCCGTTTCTGGTTCTAGGTGACCGGCCAGGAATCCTTCGCAATCCGCGCCGGCTTATGAATTAGACTTGTCGGACATCTTTACCTGCCCATGACCCGCCATGCCTTTCGTTGTTACCGAAGCCTGCATCAAGTGCAAATACACCGATTGCGTGGAAGTCTGTCCTGTGGACTGCTTCCATGAAGGCCCCAACTTCCTGGTGATCGACCCGGACGAATGCATCGACTGCACCCTGTGCGAGCCCGAATGCCCGGTCAATGCGATTTATCCGGAAGACGATGTGCCCGCCGGCCAGGAAGTGTTTGTCGGGATCAACGCAGAACTCGCCAAGGCCTGGCCGGTGATCACCACGCGCAAGGACGCGCCGGTAGATGCCAAGGACTGGGAAGGCAAACCGGACAAGCTGCCGCTGCTTGAACGCTGATCC
>JBDTZK010000458.1:0-2605 GCA_040005195.1 Pseudoxanthomonas sp. | reverse complement strand
CTGCATCAGCGATAACAGGCCTTCCTGCATACGCGCGCCGCCACTGGCGGAGAAGCACACGAAGGGCGAACCGATCTCCAGTGCGCGCTCGGCACCCAGTGCAAAGCGCTCACCAACCACCGAGCCCATCGAGCCGCCCATGAAAGCGAAGTCGAAGGCGGCCGCGACCAGCGGGCGCTCCTTCAGCAGGCCTTGCAGCACGACCAGCGCATCACGCTCGCCAGAGGATTTCTGCGAGGCCTTGATCCGGTCTGCGTATTTTTTCTGGTCCTTGAACTTCAACGCATCCACAGGACCCAGCCCGGCACCGATCTCCTGCAGCGTTCCCGCATCGAACAACGCGGTGAGCCGTGCACGGGCGCGGATGGCCATGTGGAAGTTGCACTTGGGGCAGACCTCCAGGTTTTCCTCCAGCTCGGGCCGGTACAGGACCGATCCGCAGCGCTCGCATTTTTCCCACAGGCCTTCCGGCACGCTGCGCTTGTTCTTGTTGGCACCGGCCTGGGTGCGGATGCCCGAGGGCATCAATTTGCTCAGCCAGCTCATGCGTTTGCCATGTGTGTGCGGTGTCCTGTTCAGTTTCGACGCTTTCAGTCAGCGGCGAAGTTTAGCCCAGGCGCTGGTAATGCGGTCATGCGTCTAGTGCGGTCCTCAACGGGGCGAGGAATGCTGCGGCGCGGGAAGCGGCCTGTGCGCTGTCGGCCGCCTCGGCCAGAACCGCCACCAACGCACTCCCCACCACGACACCATCGGCTTCGACCGCCATGGCAGCGGCACTGGCCGCATCCTTGATGCCGAAACCTGCCACCACCGGCACCCTGGACTGGGCGCGCAGATCGTGCAGCCCCACTCCCGCTGCCTGTGCATCCAGATGACCGGCACCGGTCACGCCGGCGAAGCTGACGTAGTACAGGTAGCCCTGCGCGGATTCGCACAGCATGGCCATGCGTTCAGGCGTGGTGGTCGGTGACGCCAACGCAATCAGGTCCAGCCCGTGGCGCGAAAATATTTCTCTAGTTTCAGCCGCTTCTTCCGGCGGCAGATCGACCAGCAGCACGCCATCCACTCCCGCAGCAACTGCTTCTTCGGCGAAAGAGGCATAGCCATGGATTTCGATCGGGTTGAGATAGCCCATCAGCACCACCGGCGTATCCGCATCACGCTGCCGGAATTCGCTCACAACCTTCAGCACGTAACGCAGCCCGGCGCCACGACGCAGGGCCTGCTCGGAACTGCGCTGGATGGTGGGGCCGTCCGCCATGGGATCAGAGAACGGCACGCCCAACTCGATCACGTCGGCGCCGGCTTCGACCAGGGCGTGCATGACCGGCACGGTGGCCTCGAGTGATGGATCGCCAGCGGTGACAAAGGGAATCACGGCCTTTCGGCCAGCGGATTTCAGTTCGGAAAAGCGAAGGGCAATGCGGCTCACAGGTCGAAGCCCTCGCGTCCGGCGATGGTATGCACATCCTTGTCTCCACGACCCGACAGGTTGCACAGCACCAGCGCCTCCTTCGGCAGGTCACGCGCAAGCTTCATGGCCTGGGCTACTGCATGACTGGATTCCAGCGCTGCCAGAATGCCTTCGGTCCGCGCCAGTGTATGGAAGGCTGCCAGCGCTTCGTCGTCGGTGACACCGACGTATTGCGCACGCCCTGCGTCGCTGAGGAAAGAATGCTCAGGCCCGACACCCGGATAGTCCAGCCCTGCGGAAACCGAATGGGTTTCGATGATCTGCCCGTCGTCGTCGCAGATCACGTAGGTGCGATTGCCATGCAAAACGCCAGGACGTCCTGCCGCAATGGAAGCCGCGTGACGGCCGGTCTCGATGCCATCCCCTGCGGCCTCTGCGCCGACGATCCTGACCTCGGGATCGTTGAGAAACGCGTGGAACAGGCCGATGGCATTGCTGCCACCGCCGACGCAGGCGGTAATGACGTCGGGCAAGCGACCATACTCGGCCAGCATCTGTGCGCGCGCCTCCTTGCCGACCACCGCATTGAAATCGCGCACCATGCGCGGATACGGGTCCGGCCCGGCCACCGTGCCGATGATGTAGAAAGTGTCCTGCACGTTGGTGACCCAATCGCGCATGGCCTCGTTCAAGGCATCCTTCAGCGTCTGCGAACCCGAGGTCACCGGCACCACGGTCGCCCCCAGCAGCTTCATCCGGTAGACATTGATTTTCTGGCGCTCGATATCGGTGGCGCCCATGTACACCACGCACTCCAAACCCAGGCGCGCGGCGACGGTTGCGCTGGCCACGCCGTGCTGTCCGGCACCGGTCTCGGCGATGATCCGGGTCTTGCCCATGCGGCTGGCCAGCAGGGCCTGGCCGATCGTGTTGTTGATCTTGTGCGCGCCGGTGTGGTTCAGGTCTTCGCGCTTCAGGTAAATCTGCGCACCGCCCAATTCGCGGCTCAGCCGCGCGGCGTGGTAGACCGGGCTGGGCCGGCCGACGAAATGCTTCAGTTCGGAACGAAACTCGGCGATGAAGGCCGGGTCGTTCTGCACTTCGGCATAGCAGCGCTTGAGTTCGTCGAGCGCATGGACCAGGGTTTCGGCGACAAAGCTGCCGCCGTACGGGCCGAAGTGCCCCGACGCA
>JBDTZK010000457.1:0-2626 GCA_040005195.1 Pseudoxanthomonas sp. | reverse complement strand
ACAAACGTTAAGAATTCTACCAGTGATGCTTTTGATCCTACCACTGCTCCTCCGTTGGCAGCGCAAACCGGTTACTATACAAGAAAAATGTGTGACTCCAATATAGCGCAAAACAGCAGTGCAAATACAAACAGGGGATGGCCACTTTTGAGATACGCGGAAGTAATATTAAGCTATGCTGAATCGATCAACGAAGTTGGACAAACAGCTAAAGCTTATGAAAAAATGATTGAACTCAGGAGCAGGGCGGGTATTGACCCTGGCGCGGATGGGCTTTATGGTATGAAGCCAGGCATGTCGGTGGCGGAAATGAGGGAGATCATCAGAAATGAACGACATATAGAACTGGCATATGAAGGGGATTTCCGATGGGATGATATACGAAGATGGAAGATAGCGGAAGTGGTAAACAATGGAAAGCTGAGGTCGATTCTTATCGAAAGAAATCCTTCCACTATGGCATATACTTATAAAGAAGTATTGGGCCTGGTGCCTCACTTTTTTACGCCTAAGCAATACCTGTTTCCTATTCCGGGTTTAGAGATTAGAAAGATGCCACTGATGATACAAAACCCGGGATGGTAGGGTTAGTCAGCAGTTCAGATGTTTTTATAAAAAAACTTGTAAAGCTTGATTGGTTCTTTATCTTGTTTCAAAAAATCATTATGACATGAAAGTAGTAATGACAATAAAGACAGTAATTTTCATGAAGTTGATATTAATGGGTTCAGGTCTTTTTATTGCTTTGCCAAAAGGCCTGTTTTCGCAAAGTGTGACTCCCAGGATAAAACTGAACCAGTTAGGCTTTTATCCGAATGCTCCAAAAACCGCCGTTGTTACAGGCACTGTTTCTTCCAGCAGTTTTTATATCACTTCCACTAATTTAAGGGATACGGTTTTTACCGGCACCTTAAGCGAAGAAAAACAATCTGCCTATTCATCTACAAAAACGAGGATAGCAAATTTCTCTTCTCTTGCCAGGCAGGGAAGTTTTGTAGTTCTGATAGCCGACGTGGGTCATTCGTACGTTTTTGAAATCAGTGATGATGCTAATAAGCAGGCGGCAGTAACAACAATCAAGGGGTATTATTACCAGCGGGCATCGATGCCGCTGGAAGCAAAGTTCGCAGGCAAGTGGCATCGCTCTGCAGGCCATCCCGACACCATGATTTACGTTCATTCTTCCGCAGCTTCCAGGTCAAGGCCGGAAGGCACTGTAATTTCTTCCCCAGGCGGTTGGTACGATGCCGGTGATTACAATAAATATATTGTAAACTCCGGTATCACCATGGGCACGATCCTGTCTGCCTATGAAGATTTCCCACAGTATTTCAAACAACTCCATACAAACATTCCCGAAAGTGGTGATGCGGTGCCTGACGTTTTGAATGAGGCGATCTATAATCTTCGCTGGATGTTAACGATGCAGGACCCAGACAACGGGGGCGTGTACAACAAATGTACCAACGCCAATTTTGACGGCATGGTAATGCCAGGAGTTACCAAAGCGCCGCGTTATGTGGTGCAAAAAGGCACCGGAGCAACGCTTGATTTTGCCGCCATAACGGCACAGGCTAGCCGCATTTTAGATAGTTATAAAAAGCAACTGCCCGGCTTATCGGATAGCTGCATTAAAGCCGCTATGAAAGCTTGGCAATGGGCTTTGTTACATCCTGCAATGGAGTACAACCAGGGCACAATGAATCAAACTTATAAGCCGGCTATTTCAACCGGCGGGTATGGTGACAGAAATTTTAATGACGAATGGCTATGGGCGGCATCAGAACTTTATATAACAACAAAAGATAAAAATTTTTATGAAGTGGTTAGTCAACATATGAAAGATAACGTAGGACTGCCAGGTTGGGGGAGTGTCGGGATGATGGGCTATTATTCTTTTCTGAGATTCAACAGGGAACTTCCTGCTGCGTTAAAAGACAGTGTTGCAAAAATGAGTGACCTGGTAATGAGTATTGCCAATGGTTACATTGAAAAAACTTCAGCCAATGCTTTTGCTACAGTGATGGGTCAATCAGCAAGAGACTATAACTGGGGCGGCAATTCCACGGCAGGAAACCAGGGCATATTGCTGATTAAGGCATACCTCTTATCAGGCGATAAAAAATACATAGATTATGCTGTTACCAATCTTGATTATTTATTGGGTCGAAATGCAACAGGGTATTGTTTTGTTACCGGCCTTGGAAGCAAGTCACCCATGTTTCCACATCACCGCCAATCAACCGGTGATGGTATATTGGAACCGGTTCCCGGCTTACTTGTTGGCGGGCCGAATGCCAGCATGCAGGATCGGTGCAAATATGAATTTACAGAAACTGAAACAGCCTATTCTGACAGCGATTGTTCGTATGCTTCCAATGAAATTGCTATCAACTGGAATGCTCCCATTGTTTATTTGGCAAATGCCATCGAAGCTTTGAAAGGGAAGGTTGGTTACGTTTCGAAAAAGTGATTTTAATATTCGTTCATTGAATTCTATTTAAAAAAAATCTTACCAAACAAATCCCGGAAATAACCATGATGAAAAAAAATTTTTACCTGCTTTTTTTCTTTTATCTGCTAATGCCGTCTTTTATAATGAAAAGTGAAGCTCAGCAAACCATTT
>JBDTZK010000456.1:0-2630 GCA_040005195.1 Pseudoxanthomonas sp. | reverse complement strand
GGCGTCGGCAACGTGCTCATGGCATCGGCTGCCAGCGTGCGCCGATCAGGATCGGTTCGGGCTCGATGGCGACATCAAACCGTGAATGCACGGACTCCGCGATGTTGCGCGCCAGTGTGAGCAGTTGTTGGCCTGTCGCTGCGCCATGGTTGACCAGCACCAGGGCGTGCGTGGCGGCCACGCCTGCATCGCCGTCGCGAAATCCTTTCCAGCCGCACTGCTCGATCATCCACGCTGCGGAAATCTTGCGGCTGCCTGGTTCGTCGCCACGGAAGGTGGGCAGGCCCGCATGTTGCTGTTGCAGTGCTTCGGCACGTGCCACGGGAATGATCGGATTCTTAAAAAAACTGCCTGCGTTGCCGATCACGGCAGGATTCGGCAGCTTGCGGCGACGGATACGGATCACGGCGTCGGCAACACTGCGCGCGGTCGGTACGGCCACGCCCATTGCCGCCAGTTCTTCGGGAATGCCGGCGTAGTCCAGACGCAATTCGCGCTTGCGCGGCAAGGCGAACTCCACCGCAGTGACCAGATAGCGATTTGGCGAGCGTTTGAATACGCTGTCGCGATACATGAATGCACAGCTCTGGCGATCCAGCTGCACGATTGCGCCGATGCTGCGATCCCATGCTTCGACCGTGCGCACGAATTCGCCGACTTCGGTGCCATAGGCCCCGATGTTCTGGATGGGCGCTGCGCCGGTGGTGCCGGGAATCAACGCCAGGTTCTCCAGCCCCATCAGGCCAAGGTCCAATGAGTGCATCACCAACGAATGCCAGGGCACGCCGGCATCCACGCGCAGCACGGCAAGGTCACCCTCGTCTTCGACAAGCGCAATGCCATGGGTGTCGAAGGCCAGTACGGGCGTGGCCGGATCAGCGGCAAATAGCAGGTTGCTGCCGCCGCCCAAGACCAGCGGCGGCGTATCGCGCAGTTCCGGCAACGCCAGCACTTCCGCCAGCATGCGGCCGTCCTGTATTTCCACCAGCAGAGGTGCGCGTGCGCCTACACCAAACGTATTGCGGCTACGCAGGTCCGCATCGGCGGTCACCCGCCACCCGGGATTCATGCAGGCGGGACCGCACCGTTGCTGCGATGCTCGCGACGGCGACGGATGGCGTCGACGCATTCGCCCACCAGTTCCGGCCCGCGATACACAAGCCCGGTGTAGCACTGCACCAGCGAGGCGCCGGCCGACATCTTGGCCACTGCGTCGGCACCGGAAAGGATGCCGCCCACGCCGATCAGCGGAATGCTGTCGGGCAGGCGCGTGCGCAGCTTGCGCAGCACCGTGGTGGACTGGTTCAACAGCGGCGTGCCGGACAAGCCGCCGGTTTCGTGGGCCAGCGCATGATCCTGCACGCTGATCCGCGACACGGTGGTGTTGGTGGCGATGACGCCGTCCACGGAAAGATCCTGCAGCACTCGCGCCACGGCGTCGATGTCTTCGTCGGAAAGATCAGGCGCGATTTTCACCAGCATCGGTACGCGCTTGCCGTGCTGCGCGCCGAGTTCTTCCTGTGATTCACGCAAGGTGCCGATCAGCTGGCGCAAGGCTTGCTCTTCCTGCAATTCACGCAAGCCCGCGGTGTTCGGCGAGGAAATGTTGATGGTGATGTAGTCCGCCAGCGGATACACGCGCTCCAGGCAATACAGATAGTCGGAAGCGGCGCGCTCGTTGGAGGTGTCCTTGTTCTTGCCGATATTGATGCCCAGCAGGCCTTCCCTGCGGCGCGCCTTTTCCACGTTACGCACCAGCACATCGACGCCTTCGTTGTTGAAACCCAACCGGTTGATGACTGCGTTGTACTGCGGTAACCGGAACATGCGGGGTTTCGGGTTGCCCGGTTGTGCGCGTGGCGTGACCGTGCCGATCTCGATAAAGCCGAATCCCAATGCCAGCAGCGCATCGATGTGCGCGCCGTTCTTGTCCATGCCGGCGGCCAGGCCGACCGGGTTGGGGAAGGTCAGGCCCATCACCCTGGTGGGCATGGGCGCGATAGGCCCTGCCAGCAGCGGAGTGGTGCCCGTGCGATAGGCCAGTTCAAGGGACTTGAGCCCCAGTGCATGCGCGTTTTCCGCATCCAGGCCAAACAGCAAGGGACGGGCGAGTTTGTACATCCGTCAGCGCGTGCTCAGCCAGGCAATGCCGCCGAACAGCATGATGAAAGCAACCACCCCGATGATCGCGCCGACGATGGCCAGCCAGCCCAGCACCAACCCGATTACCGCCATCACGTCGCCATCCAGCGCAGGATTCCGACGGATTTCCTTGCGCGCCAGATGGCCGGTGATGACCGCGACGATGCTGCCGATGAGGGGCAGAAGTGACCAGCCCAGGATGCCGGAAATCAGACTGACGATGGCAAGCGAACTGTTTTGCCGGAACGGTACATTCATCGGTGGGGTTCCTGGTTACGCCGGATCAGAGGTGTTACGCCGGATCAGAGGTCGAACTTGATGCCCTGCGCCAACGGCAGTGAATCGGAATAGTTGATCGTGTTGGTCTGGCGACGCATGTAGACCTTCCACGCATCGGACCCCGACTCGCGCCCACCACCGGTTTCTTTCTCGCCGCCGAACGCACCGCCGATCTCGGCACCGCTGGTGCCGATGTTGACGTTGGCGAT
>JBDTZK010000055.1:0-8807 GCA_040005195.1 Pseudoxanthomonas sp. | reverse complement strand
TCGCAAGCCGATGCAACGCTGTCGGCCCTGCTTGATCGCAGCGTGCTGCACGACCTCGTGCCCCAGGTGCCGGATGCCTGGCTGCTGGGACCGGATGCCTTCGCCGATCCACCGGCACAGCGTGCAGCGTATGTCGACTATCTGGTCAGGCGACTCGACCAGCGCCAGGCCTTCGTGCAGGAGGCGATTGATGCACGACGATAAGCAACGCGATGCGCACGGCGAAACCCGTCATTACGACTACGCGGTGGTCCGCGTGGTGCCGCGGGTGGAACGCGAGGAATTCATCAACGTCGGGGTGATCCTGTCGTGCGAGTCGTCGCGCTATCTGGAAGCACGCATCGAACTGGACGACGCCCGAATGCTCGCGTTGGCACCCGGCGTGGATCTGGAGTCGCTGCGTCGGCACCTGGCGACCATTCCCGATATTTGCCGCGGTGGCGCGGACACCGGCCCCATCGGCTTGCTGCCACAGCGCGCGCGCTTCCACTGGCTGACTGCAAAACGCAGCTCCATCATCCAGACCTCACCGGTGCACATGGGCAAATGCGGGGATATGCCAGCGATTCTGGAACACCTGCTGCAGCGCATGGTGCGAACGCCTGATTGATGGCCTGAGGAATCGTGTACGCCAATTGTATGCTCGCAAAAAATTAACAATCGCTTTCACACAATCCCGATCCTTCTTTCACTCGCCCGCCAGAATCTGTTCTGGGGTATCGGCGCGCAAGCACGCAGGAAAACTAAGGCATGAACCAGAAGCTCAAGGCCGGCTCGGTGGAGCTGGAAGTCGCGTTCACCGACTGGATCAAGAAAAACGCCTACAGCCCGCAGGAAGCGATCGACTACTTCATGGACAAATCGGACTACGTCCGCAATGCCGTGGACACGGTGGTGGAACATGCGCGCAAAAAGATTACCGACCGTACCCGCCAGCATCTGGTGCGATTATCGGAGGATGCGGTGTTCACCGCGCAATTCCCGGTGGTCTATGCCTGCAAAAACATGGATGACAAGGACATGCGCTACACGCTTTCGCTGACCATCGGCGAAGGTGAAGCGCACTGGGTGGGCAAGGTGTGGGCCGATGGCGAATATCTTGGCGAAGTACAAGGCGGCGGCAGCGGCCCCAAGGCCAACTACATCGAGCTGGCCCGCATGCACATCGAAGCGCATATCCGCTGCGTCGGCCCGTTCAAGCCACGGCTTCGCAAGGTCTGATCTTCTGCGCCGCGGCATCGAAAGCGCCATGTAAAATTTTCGTATTGACTGGCCGCAATGGTTTGGCGCGCAGGCCTGTGCAACGCGAACAGCGGATATAACGGGCATGTCCGGCCTTTCCGTCACGCATCGTCGCCATGAGCAAACCGCCCGCCACCTTGCAGGCGAGCAGAACGCTAGACTCGTCCACCAACAACGCAAGCCTCAACAGCAGTAGCAAGCATCAATCGAAGCGGAGCTGATCCGCTGCGGCCGGGTTCAAGACGGGTTCAAACGCCGCATCAGAATGAATCGCTGCCCGGACGCAACTCTATATCCAGCGCCACGGCCACCAGTCGCATGGCCTCGTCATCGGTGGCGAGGGTAATCCAGCCGCCGTAACTGTCACTGCCGGTGTCCCAGGTCCACAACGTATAGCCGTACTCACGCAAGCGGTCATAGGCCGTGGACATCAATGCAGGAATATCGGTGTTGTCCAGGAACTCGTCCTCGCTGGCTTCGCCACCCCAGTCGATCTCCAGGTTCCAGCGACGCACCAGTTCGTTGATCGCGTCGATGAAGGTCGCATTGTCCTTCCAGTCCACGTAGAAACCCGCGGCCCAGTCGATCGCGTCCTTCAACACCCACACCGGCGCGTCCTCCGCATCGGCCTCCAGCATCGCCTCGCGATACTGGGAAAACTGGCGCAGCGCGGTTTCCTCGTCGCCGGGATTGATCAGCAGCAACAACTGCCACACCAGCGCCTCGGGCGTCAGCTCTTCGGTGTCGTCGGTCTCGATGGGATCACTTTCGTGGTCACCGTAATCGGCTTCGTTGTCGGGCAGGTTCATAGGCTTGTCTGGCTTGGATCCGGATGCAGATAGTGGCCCCTGGCGTGGGCCTTGGAAAGCATTTCATCTCGTTCGGCCCCGCAGTGCCATCGCCGCGTTGCGCGAGTTTTCGGTTCGCGATGCCTGCGGAAGTGTGGAAGACTCGCCGCATGACCGTATACGTCGATGACGCCGTCATCCTGTGGCGAGGCCAGCGCTGGGCGCACCTGATGGCCGACACGCTGGATGAACTGCACGCCATGGCCACACAGCTTGGCCTGCCGCGACGCGCCTTTCAGGACAAGCCGAGCGGCGCGCATTACGACGTGACGGTGGAAATGCGCGAACACGCGCTGCACCTCGGCGCCACCGCCATCTCGCGGCATGACGACCGTGAACAGGTGCGTGCAGTGATCCGCAGGGCGCGTGCGCAGGCCACGCCGCGCTAGGCGGTCGCGCCACGCCGCTGTAGCAGAAAAGGTTGTCGGCGGCCGTAGGTCAACGAGCGCCACGCCCATTCCATGGGTCCGGACCGGAACCGCGCCAGCCACCAGTGGCTTGCCCATACCTGCAGCCCGAAGATCGCCCCCCATGCAAGCAGACATCCCGCCGCACCCCAGCGTGGACCGATGCCCAGCCCGATGCCGTAGAACAGGGCGATGCCCAGCACGCTCTGACTGAGGTAATGGGTCAACGCCATGCGCCCCATCGGCGCAAGCAGCTGCAAACGCCTTTGCCAGGCAGGTTGCAGGAACAGCAAGGCAAAGCCGGTGGCATAGGCGATGCCCAGCGCCAGCGGTCCGGCGCGAAGCAGTATGCGGATCACCAACTTGCCCGGTTCGTTGTCCAGCCAGGCGAATTGCTCGCGCAATCCGCCCTTGGCGAACTGCAGCACGGTCATCGCGATGCCGATCGCCAGGCTTCCCTGGAACAGGCGCGCGATCAAGACACGATGTTGCGCCGGATGCTGGAACAGGCCACGCCGGCCGGCCCAGTAACCCAGCAGGAAACGGCCCAGGACGAAACACACCAGCGCCCAGTTGGAGATGCGCGCCCATGTCGCCAATCGCGTATTTCCGTCGAATGCCGTTGACAAAGAGGTAGAAGAAAACGTCCGCAATGCGTCGGCATAAACCTCCGTCTGTTTTGGCCAGTCCGCAAGCACTTCGCGCATCCATGGCGACACCAGTGGCGGCACCGCCAAGGCAAGCGCCAGTCCACCTGCCAGCAGCAACCAGTCCGGCACACGCCGGAAACAGATCAGCAAGAACCCTACCACCGCGTAGGTCAGCAGAATGTCGCCCCACCACACGAACCAGCTGTGCAGGACGCCGATCACCAGCAGGATCAGCAGCCGCCGCATGAAGCGCACCAATCCGCCCGTGGCCTGCGTACGATCCATCTGCAACGAGAATCCAAGCCCGAACAGCAGGGAAAACAAGGTGATGAACTTGATGTTCACCAGCAGCTCTATCACCTGCAGCGCCACGGCATCGAAACGCGCGGTCGGCAGCACGGCGCGCGCCGGGTCTGGCAGGTATTCGTAGAGGCTGAAATACGCCAGATTGACCAGCAGCACGCCGCCCAGCGCGAAACCGCGCAGGGCGTCGATCAGGTCGTGGCGTTCTTTGGCAGGGCTGGAGGGTTCGGCAGTGGTGATGGATTCGAGGCGGATATCGGTCATTCGGCAAGACTAAACCAGCGCGGGCGTTTATCCTCCTGTCCTTCCCGCAAACCGCAGACCGCCATGTCCGACACGCCACCCGATCATCTCGCCATCAATCCGGCCAGCCCGTTCCATGACGAAGCCGCCATCGACCGTGGCGTGGGCATCCGCTTCAACGGCGTCGAGCGCGACAACGTCGAGGAATACAGCGTCGGCGAAGGCTGGATCCGCGTACAGGTGGGCAAGTCCAAGGACCGCCGCGGCAACCCCATGACCATCAAGGTCAAGGGCGCAGTGGTGGCGTACTACCGCGATATCGCCTGAGCGTACGCGCGTTATCGCAAGGCGGGTTTTATTTCGCCTTGGCGCCACCCAGGTGGGTGGACAGGAACGCCAGCAGGCGCGTGTAGTACTCGCGCCGATGCGGTTCGGTGAAGAACCCATGGCCTTCACTCTTGAAATAAAGCGACTCGACCGGGACGCCCGAATCCCGTAATGCCTTTTCCATCCGGCGCGTGTGCTCGACTGGCGCGCGTTCGTCCTGGCCACCCGCCGCCAGGAACACCGGCGCCTTGATGCGTGCGGCCAGGTTGACCGGCGACACCGCGCCCAGTGTGTTGCGATCCCCCAGCCAGTCGCTGGTCCAGCTCCTCCACGAGCGGCTGTGCGCGGTATCGTCCTTGTGCATCTTCTCCAGGTCGTACACACCCACGTAGCCGACCGCGCAGGCGTATAGCGCAGGCTCCCTGGCCGCGCCCATCAGCGCCGCATAACCACCGTAACTCGCCCCGTAAATGCAGATCCGCGAGGGATCTGCTACCTGCTGGGCGATGGCCCAGCGCGTGGCGTCGGACAGGTCGTCCTGCATGGTCTTGCCCCATTGCCTGGCGCCCGCGTTCTTGTAATCACGCCCAAAGTTCCCCGAGCCGCGGAAATTGAGCCGCAACACCGCGTACCCAGCCTCGGCAAGCATCTGGCTGTCATCGTCGAAACCCCACGCGTCGAAGACCCCGAATGGGCCGCCGTGCGGCAGGACGACCATTGGCAGCGACTTCTCCTTGCCCAACGGCAAGGTCAGGTATCCATGCAGCGTCATGCCATCCCGCGCGGTGACCTCGATGGCGCGCATAGCGGGTACCTTGGCCGGATCGAACCATTCTCGCCGGCTGTACAGCAGGGTCGCGCTTTTCTTCCCCGTATCGAAAAGATAGAAATCGCCGTTGTTGCGGTCGCTCCAGATGTTCAGCAGGGCGAGCCGTCCGTCACTGGTAGTGGAGGTCACCACCACGGCCTGGTTGGGGAACGCTTTTTCCAGGCTCCGGTAAAGGCGCGCGGTCGGCGAGGCCTCGTCGAAGAAACTGCTGCGGATGCCATCGCGCATGAACCACGCACCTGCCGGCTCCTGCGAGCCGAGGCGCTCGATCGTCGCCCACGGGTCGACGACCGTATCGCGGACGAGTTGCTTGCGCGTATCGGTGGCCGGGTCGTAAGCGAAGATCGCATCCGGGCCGCCCGGCATCTCGGTCGTCAGGTAAGCGGTCTTTCCATCCACCGAAAAACCCGAAGCCGTGACCACGATGCCGCTCTCGGACTGGTCGTTGACCAGGCGCCAGTCCTGCCCGCGGGCATCGCGGTAGTACAGCTTGCTGACGTTGTCGTAGCCGGCACCACGCGCGAATCGCACCTCGCCCGCGCTGTCGACCGCGAAGGTCGCATTACGCACTGGCGCTGACGCCACCAGCGTGCGACGCCGGTTGTAGATGTCCATCTTTTCCACGTAGGTCAGCGGGTCGGTGGTCAGGCGCATGGACGAGACGAGGATGTTGCGTTCGTCGCCGGGCAGCGGATCGATCATGTACACCGCCGAGTCCAACGTCGTGCGGATGGTGCCGCCGATGCCGACCATGTCGTTCACGCCGAGCGGACTGGCCAGCAGCATGCCCTTGCTGCCGTCCGCATTGACCGCGTGCAATTCGCCGGTCGGATAAGGCGCATCGCGCGTACCCAGGCGTCGCGCCATCGAGACCACCACGCGCTCGTCGTTGGCCCACCAGAAATCATCGACCAGCGAATGTTCGCCGCCCATCGCCTTCGCGGTGATGACCTTGTCTGCGCGGCGCATGATCGCCAGCACGGTGCGGTCCTCCATCGGGATGGTCACGGCGAGGAACTCACCTGTAGGCGAAATCTTGACCCGCTCGTACTGGTCGCGTTTCAGGTAGGCGTGCAAGTCCACCTGTGCCAACGCCGGCGCGACCCACGCGCATGCCAGCGACGCCCACACCCACAACATCAATCGCCAGCTGCGCATGTTCACCCCTCCCCGGGCTACCTGCGCTACAGCATATAGAAATCGCTCAGGATTTCAGCTTCCAGCCCGTTCTGAAGATCCACCACACCGCCGTCAGGCACAGCGCCAGGAAGCCGAGGATCGCGGCCAGGCTGATGCCCACATTGACGTCGGACACACCGTAGAAGCTCCAGCGGAAACCACTGATCAGGTACACCACCGGATTGAACAGCGTGATCTTCTGCCAGATGGGCGGCAGCATGCTGATCGAATAGAACGCGCCGCCCAGGAAGGTCAGCGGGGTCACGATCATCAGTGGAATCACCTGCAATTTCTGGAAATCATCTGCCCACAGCCCGATGATGAAACCGAACAGGCTGAAGGTCACGGCGGTCAGCAGCAGGAAGCACAACATCCACACCGGGTGCGCGATCTCATACGGCACAAACAACCGCGCCGTGGCCAGGATCAATATGCCCAGGATCAGCGACTTGGTTGCCGCCGCGCCCACGTAGCCGATCACCACTTCAACGTACGACACCGGTGCCGACAGCAATTCGTAGATGGTGCCTGCCCACTTGGGCATGTAGATGCCGAACGAGGCATTGGAGATGCTCTCGTTCAACAGCGACAGCATGATCAGGCCGGGAATGATGAAAGCGCCGTAGCTGATGCCGTCGATGTCGCCCATCCGCGAGCCGATCGCCGCGCCGAAAACCACGAAGTACAGCGACGTGGACAGCACGGGCGACGCGATGGACTGGGTAATGGTGCGGAAAGTACGCGCCATCTCGAAGCGGTAGATCGCGCGGATGGCATGCCAGTTGAGCAGCGGCCCGTCGGAAAACGCGCTCATGCGCGGACCTCCTTGTTATTGCCATGCACCAGGCTGACGAAGATCTCCTCCAGCGAACTCTCGCTGGAATGCAGGTCCTTGAAATCGATGCCCAGTTCGCCCAGGCGCTTGAGCAGCGCGGCGATGCCGGTTTCCTCGCTCTGCGCATCGAAGGTGTAGACCAGCGAGCGGCCTTCATCGGCCAACTCCAGTGTCAGTGCCGAAAGCTCCTCCGGAATCTTCGCCAACGGGTTCTGCAAGGCCAGGGTCAGCTGTTTTTTACCCAGCTTGCGCATCAGCACGTGCTTGTCCTCGACCAGCATCAGCTCACCGTTGCTGATCACCCCGATACGGTCCGCCATTTCCTCGGCTTCTTCGATGTAGTGCGTGGTCAGGATGATGGTGACGCCGCTTTCGCGCAGCTTGCGCACCATTTCCCACATGTCGCGGCGCAGTTCCACGTCCACGCCGGCAGTAGGCTCGTCCAGGAACAGGATGCTGGGCTCGTGCGAGAGCGCCTTGGCGATCAGCACGCGGCGTTTCATGCCGCCCGACAAGGTCAGTATCTTGCTGTCTTTCTTGTCCCACAACGACAGGTCGCGCAGTACTTTCTCCAGGTACTGCGGATTGGGCGCCTTGCCGAACAGGCCGCGGCTGAATTTCACCGTCGCCCAGACCGTCTCGAACGCATCGGTGGACAACTCCTGCGGCACCAGCCCGATCTTGGCCCGCGCGGCGCGGTAATCGCGCACGATGTCGTGGCCGTCGGCGGTGACCGTGCCGCTGCTGGGGTTGACGATGCCGCAGATGATGCTGATCAGCGTGGTCTTGCCGGCGCCGTTGGGGCCCAACAGGGCCAGGATCTCGCCACGGCGGATTTCAAGGTTGACCGACTTCAATGCCTGGAAACCCGACTTGTAAGTCTTGCCCAGGTTCTGGATGGAAATGATGGAGGGCACGGAAAACCTGCAAGGTCGTACGGAAACGAAGGGGGATCGTACCGGAGCCGCGCCGCTTGCGGTGTCCCGTATCCGGGAAAATGAATCCCCTGCCCCATTGCGGCTTCAACAACGGCGTTCCAGCACCCCAGTGCCTGCTCCCTTCCTCGCCAAGCCGCCACCGATGGGTCTTTCCAGCCGCGCTCACGCCGGCTTCCGCGCGCCTCTGCAAGATGCGCGCATGATTTCCTTCATCATTCCTGCGCACAACGAAAGTGCGCTGATCGGAGCAACATTGCAGGCGCTACGTGTGTCTGCAGAAACGCTATACCTTCCATTCGAGATGCTGGTGGTGGATGACGCATCCGACGACAACACCGCCGGAATTTCAGTTCGCGCCGGGGCACGCGTGCTGCGGGTGGAGCAACGCCACATCGCCGCAACGCGCAATGCCGGTGCGGCGGCGGCAGTCGGCGAAATTCTGATCTTCATCGATGCCGATACGCATGTGGATGCCACGGTATTGCGGGCCGCGTTGCGTGCACTGGAGGCTGGCGCAGTCGGTGGCGGTGCAGGCGTGCGACTGCTCGGCCACGTGTCCTGGCGTGAACGCTGGGCCGAAAAGTTCTTCATCCACGTGTTCCGCCTGACCCGCATCGCGCCAGGCTGCTTTGTTTTCTGCACGCGCTTGGCCTTCGATGCGGCAGGCGGCTTCGACACGCGCTATTACGCAGGCGAGGACGTGGCCTTCAGTCGTGCCTTGGCGCGGCAGGGGCGTTTCGTCGTTCTGCGGGAAACCGTGCGCACTTCAGCGCGCAAGCTGCGCACTTTCAGTGCGTTCGAGCACCTGCGGCTGGCACTGCGCTTCGCCTGGCGCGGGCGGCGGGTACTGCAATCGCGGGACGCATTGGGGCTGTGGTATGGCGAACGCAGGCGCGAACGCCCCTGACATTGCAGGATAGGCCGCTTGCAGAGGGTTCTTGCCGCGAAAGAAGCGCAAAGATCAGCATTTGGCGGGCAAGACAGGAACTGCCTGTTTCGTTAATGG
>JBDTZK010000455.1:0-2636 GCA_040005195.1 Pseudoxanthomonas sp. | reverse complement strand
AGTCGGCTCAGCCGCCAGAGGTGCCTGGCTGGCTTAATCAGCGGGCGTCAGCAGGGGCGCAAGGACCGGTTCGAGTACTTCACGACGCCAACCGGCCAACGCAGCCGGCCAGGTGCCGTGTTCCAGCAGCAGTTCCAGATAACGGCGCGACGCCAGCAGGCCTTCGGGCAATCCCAGTTCGGTGCTGCGTGCCGAGACTGCATCCTGCAGGCGTTTCAACTTCGCCTTGTCCGCAGTGCTGGCGTTGCGTGCCAACGGTGCTTCCGCTTCATCGGCCAGGGCCGTGTTCAATGCCTCCCAGATCGCGTCGCCCAATTTGCGTGGCGCTTTGGGATGGGAATCAAGTTGCGCCTGCAGTGCTGCGCGATCAGCCGGCGGGGTGCGTGCCAGCAAGGTCGCCAGCTCGTTGTCCAGGATCCAGCTGCGTGGTTTGTCGCTGCTGCGGGCTTGCACGTCGCGCCACCGCAGCAGTCGCAGCAGTCGCAGCTGGGCGTCGGCTTCCAGGAACTGCGCGCTGCGCATGGACACATGCGGCCAGCGTTCTCCTTCCTCGGTGGCATTGGAGAGCATGCGCGCCCCATCCTGGTCCAGCCAGTGGCGCCTGCCCAGGGCCTGCAGACGGGAATCAAGCTCATGGTAAATGGCGCCCAGGTGCACCACATCGTCGGCGGCGTATTCGAGTTGCGAGTCGCTCAAGGGGCGGCGCAGCCAGTCCGAACGGGTTTCACCCTTGGTCAGGGTGACGCCGGTGATTTCCTGCACCAGCTTCTGGTAGCCCATACCGCCGCCGATGCCGGCTATTGCTGCGGCAATCTGGGTATCGAACAAAGGCGCGGGCAGTGCGTCGCAGTCATGCGACAAGGCCACCAGGTCTTCGCTGGCGCTATGCATCACCTTGAGCACGGCGGGGTTGGCGAGTAACGGGCGCAGCGCTTCGGCGATACCGGGCGCCAGCGGATCGATCAGCAGGATCTCGTCCCTGATCGCCATCTGTACCAGGGCCAGTTGCGGCCAGTAAGTGCGCTCACGCACGAATTCGGTATCAAGCCCCACCCACGCGGGCGGATTCTCAAGGCGCGCGCTCAGGTCGGCCGGGTCATTTATCCAGAAGGGCACGTAATCTCCACATGAATGCATCGTTTGCCGGGTCGGGCGACAATAGCCTAACGTCTCGTCCCGCCCGGGGCCCGACATTGTGGAGGAAGATGCGCACGATCCGGTATCTGCTGCTGTTGGGCCTGGCATCCGTGTCCGCATGCACGCGCGCGCCCGACGTTGTTCCCGTGCCCGTGGCCGCGGCGCCAACGGCGGAAGCCGTTGATCCGCGACTGCCCAGCATCACGGTCAGCGGTGATGATTCCGGTGCAGCGGCGTGGAACTGGCAACCCCCGGCGCAGGCGGCTCCCCTGGACGACGTGCCCGGTGCCAAGCGCGATGCGGCGCGCGCGCTGCAGCAGGGGCGCCTGTATACCCAGTCCGGCGATGCGATTCCCCTGTACCTGACGCTGGAACGTGTCGCGCCGCAAGACAAGCAGGTCGCCGACGGCCTGGCCAGGTCGCTGGTTGCCTTGTTGAAACGGGGAGCGGTTGCACTTCGCAATGCCGGTGATGACGCCAATGCACTCAGCCTGGCGGGCGAGATCGCGGCGGTTGCACGAACTGTGGAGGCTGAAAATCCATCGGTGGTGGAGTATCTGGCACAGGTGGATGCGGCCGACCAGTTGTGGCGGTTGAATGCGGAAGGCGAACGACTCCTGCGCAGTGGGCAGATTGGCGATAACGGCGCACAGGCACTTGCACCCTTCCGGGAAGCGCTGACGCTGCAACCCGATCAAGCGCGCGCATTGCAGGGTCTGGCAGCCAGTGAAAGCGCCATGATCCGGCGCGCAGAACAATCGGCTGCCGACAATGATTTCGATGCGGCGGCGCGCTGGCTGGCGCTGGCCGCCGGGGTGCGCGATTCGCCAGCAACAATCGATGACGCGCGCCTGCGGATCGATGCGATCCGCAACGCCAGGATCGCGCGCTTGCGCCAGCAGGGCACCCGCGACCTGACCAGCATGCGCGGCCTGCGCACGGCCCGTGAATTGCTGGCCGAAGTCCTTCGCATTTCGCCTCCTGGCGATAAGGTGGCCGCGGATTTCCGCGCGCGCATCGATCTGGCGACGCACTACGGGGTGTTCCGGCCCCGTCAGGTGTTCACTGATGCGATGTCATCGAGTGGTCGCGGGCCGGAGATGATCGTCGTGCCGCATGGCGGTTTCAGCATGGGTGCGGGCGAGGAGGAACTGGGCTCGGCGGACGCCGAAAAGCCCGCCCATTACGTGCGCTTTGATCGTGGTTTTGCGGTGTCACGACGTGCGGTCACCGTGGGCGAGTTCAGGCGTTTTGTGCTGGCCACGAAATATCGGCCACGCGCTACCCGGCGCGGGCATTCGGTGGTCTACGACGAGCGCAGTGGCAACTTCGTGCGCCGCAGTGGGGTCGACTGGCAGTCCGATTACGCAGGGGCCAAGGCCGCTGACAGTTTGCCGGTACTGCACGTCAGCGTGCGCGATGCGGATGCGTACGCTGAGTGGCTTTCCGTACAGACGGGCATGAGCTATCGGTTACCCAGCGAGGCGGAATTCGAATAC
>JBDTZK010000454.1:0-2636 GCA_040005195.1 Pseudoxanthomonas sp. | reverse complement strand
TCGAGCAAGGCAAGGACATGCTCGATCAGGCCGAAGATCTGATCCGCAGCAAGCCGTGGGCGAGTTTTGGCGTGGCGTTTGCCGCCGGTTATCTGATCGCCAAGTTTGCGCGTCGTAATTGATGCACGTTGCGGATCGCGTGACGGTCCGTTTTCACGCACGTCATCACATTCGGGTACGCGTCAGCGCTGTGCCCGGATGTTGTGTCTGCGCGCTGCAGGCATCGCAAGCGGGGAGCTAGCGAACGCGTCATGAGTGGGGAGCACACGCCACCGCCGTTGAGCGAATCCGTGCGCGGTATCTACGACGCCGCGCGCAGAACAACGTCTGTGTGGAGCGGAACGTTTGCCGCGTTGCGACGACTGCTGATTGCCGATTTTGCGCTGGCACGCGCCGCACTGATTCGCGGTCTGGTGTTGCTATTTGTGGCGACGATCATGTTCGGCACGACGTGGGCGCTGCTGACGGCGCTCGCGGTATTTGGATTGATCAAGATGGGTTTGGGCTGGGGCATTGCGCTGGTAGTGCCGTTGGGAATCAGCATCGTGATCGGGCTGTACGCCATGCTGCACGCGCAAAAGTCGCTGGCGATGGCCGATATGGATGCCTCGCGCCGACAGCTTGCGCTGTGGTTCGGAAACCAGCAGGAATCGGACGAGGCACGCGCAGCGCCGCCCGGTGGCATGGGAGATGCCGGCGCGCCGCCGCCCAAGGGATACGATCCAACATCGCCCGATCCAGCATCCGCGGCGGCCACGCCGCGCGCGCCGTGATTGCGGCACCCATGCACGTCTCCGTCGCCAACACGCACGTCTGCAGCCAAGTGACGCCATGAGCATCAAGAAAAAACTCGCGATCGTGGCCGCCGCCGAATCGGACTGTGCGCTGCGTCGCGCCACCGTCGGTGCGGCATGGCGCGGCTTGAAGCAGAAAACAGAGATCGCAGCTACGCCACCACGCATCGTGATTGCAGGCTTGGCCCTGGGGTTTCTGGGTGGATTGGGAACTTCCGGCGGCTCGAATTCCGGTTCACCGTTGATCGGCAAGCTGATCTCTGGTCTGGTGGAAAGCGGCGTCACCAGTGCCGTTGCGGCGCTGTCGGCCGGAATGGCTGCCGCCAGTGTGCAGGACGCCGCTGCGCAACCGCCGCCAAAAGCGCAGTCGGGCGCGAGTCCGGTACCGCACTCCCCATCCATTCGACCGATCACACCGTCGCCATGAGCCCTGCAGATGAGTTAGTCAGGGCGAGTGCTGTCGGCGCCATCCCGGCTGCCGTGAGCGGACCTGATTCGAGCGTGCGCGATTCGATCGCGCTTGATTCGAACGTGTCCGACCCGATTCTGCGCGATCCGCTCAACGACACACCATTACCGCCCCCGACGCCGACCGAAACCAGCAAGCCCAGCTTTCCTGCACTCACTGTATTGGCGGTGTTGGCGGTGCTTGCAGCAGCCTGGCTGGCGCGCGACGTGCTGATTCCCGTATTTGTGGCCGTGTTTCTTGCGATCTTGTCCTACCCGGTGGTGCGCGGTCTGAAACGACTGTGGATTCCGACCTGGCTGGGCGCAGTATTTGTGGTCGTCGGAACGGTCGCCGGCGGCGTGGGCTTGGTGTCTGTGTTAGCCAAACCTGCAGGCCACTGGATCCAGGACGCCCCGTCGCAGTTTCACCAGCTGGCGCCGAAGTTCCGCACATTGACCCGACAGGTGGATGCGGCAAATAGGGCTGCGGTATCCATCGCGCAGGCCGCTGGTGCAAGCCCCTCACCCGGCAGCAAAACCGTGCAAGTGGTGCAAGCACCGCCGCCGACCGCGTGGAGTTTTCTCGCCGCTGCTCCGCACACATTGCTGACAATCCTTGCAGTGGTGCTGCTCTGGATGTTTTTCCTGCTGTATGGCGAACGCCTGCAGCAACGCATGATCGAGGTGATGCCCGACCGCATGCGCAAACATCGCATGGCCGACATCCTGATCACCATCCACACCGAAGTCGGACGCTACGTGCTGACGATCGCGGCGATCAATATCGTCGTCGCGATTCTGGTGGCTACCGCATTGTTCTTCCTCGGCCTGAAGCCGAATGACGCCATGTTGTGGGGCTCGCTGGCTGGCGCGCTGAACTTCGTCCCGTTTGCCGGTCCATTGACCATGGTCATCGTCCTCGCGATGGTCGGCTTGCTGAGCTTCAACGACGTGGGGCACATCCTTGGCGCACCTGCGGTATTCCTGGGCATCCATGTGCTGGAGAGTCAGGTGGTGACGCCAATCGTGCTCGGCCACCGGATGGCACTGTCGCCGCTGGTGGTGTTGCTGTGGTTGCTGTTGTGGGCGTGGCTGTGGGGCGTGGCTGGATTGTTGCTGGCGATGCCGATGCTGGTTGCAGCCAAGATCATCTGCAATCGCGTGGACGGCTTGCAAGGCTGGGCGCGGGTGATGGAGCACTAAGCCGCGCGTCGCGATTCACGTTGCGGCCGACGCGTGATCCATTGCCGTCGCGCAACACCGTCAGCCGGTTACCCTAGGCGGATGGATTTTCTGCCGCGCGCCATCACCATCGATCTGGACGACACCCTGTGGGAAATCGGGCCGGTGATCGAACGCGCCGAGCAGGCACTGCACGACTGGCTTGCGACACAT
>JBDTZK010000054.1:0-8843 GCA_040005195.1 Pseudoxanthomonas sp. | reverse complement strand
CGCTTACATGCCCCGTAAGTCACTGCCCGGCAATGGCGGGCGTGGCAGTGCGAGCAGGCGCTTGCTGCTGCGCTGAAAACGCGCGGCCATCAGCACCGCTGCGGCGGTCAGGCCCAGGATCAGCCCCAACCACATGCCCTGTGGTCCCCACCCGAGCCCCAGGCCCAGCCCGATACCGAGCGGCATGCCCAGACCACAGTAGGAGATGACCGCCAGCCACATCGGCACCCGCGTGTCCTTGAGGCCGCGCAGCGCGCCCGCAGAGAGCACCTGGATACCATCGGGGAACTGGAAGGCCGCGGCGTAGAGCAGCAGGTTGCCGGCCAGCGCCGCAACCGCCAGGTCACCTGTGTACAGCGCCACTACCGCGTCGTGCCCCAGCAACAATGCCGTGGCTGAGAGGGCCTGGGTGGCCAGCACGATCACGTAGCCGGCGTGTGCCGCGCGGCGCATGCCGTGCACGTCGCCCACGCCAAGCGCATGACCCACGCGCACGGTGGTCGCCTCGGCCACGCCCATCGGAATCATGAAGCACAGCGCCGAGACATTGATGGCGATCTGGTGGGCAGCGGCGGGCACGGTGCCGAGCCGCGCAATCAGCAGCGCAGTGGCAATGAACAGTCCGCCCTCCATCAACACCGTCACTCCTATCGGCAGTCCCGTACGCAACAGCTGCGCAATCGGCTTGGCATGCGGCCCGTCGAACCGTGCAAACAGGCGCAAATGGGCAAAGCGTCGGGTGTTCCTCAGATACACCGCAAAGACCAGGGCCTGGGCCCACATCATGATCGCGGAGGCCGTGCCCAGGCCCGCAGCCCCCATCTCCGGCAATCCGTAACGACCGAAGGTAAAGGCGTAGCCCAGGGGCGCCAGCAGCAGCAGCCCGCCAAAGCCGATCAACATCGTCGGCAGGGTCCAGTGCATGCCCTCACTCAGGTAGCGCATGCAGAAGAACAGGGTCAGCGCCGGTGCGCCCCAACGGATGCCATGCAAAAACCCGCGCGCGCCGGGAATGATCTCCGCCGCGATACCGAACGGCGCCAGCGCGTACGGAATCAGGCTGAGGAAGGCGAACATCAGCAGCCCCAGGGCCAGCGCCAACCACAGCGCCTGCCGGAACATCGGGCCAATCTCATCATTGCGGCCGGCACCATTCAATTGCGACACAGAGGCGGTCAGCGAGATCAACGTGCCAATCGGCACCATCATCGGCAGCCACAGCAGCGCGGTGCCGATGGTCACCGCCGCCAGTGTCTGCGTGCCGTGGTGGCCCGCGATCACATTGTCGACAAAAGCGATCAGACCAGTGGAGACATGGCCCAGCACCAGCGGCAGTGCAAGCGTGGCCGTCGCGCGTACTTCGCTGGCGAAGCGCGGGGAATAGAGAGTGGTGGGGGACATGGGGCGGCTTCATCCGACTACGGTCGCGCGGGAAGCGCTGGCACCGGATCGGGAGGGCCGGTAGTCTAAACCCCATGACCGTTATCTATGAAGTCACCCTGATTGTCGACCACGGGATCGCCGCCGAATATCGCAGCTGGCTGGCTTTCCATGTACAGGAAATGCTCGCCCTTCCGGGCTTCACGGGCGCGCGCATCCTGCAGGGCCTGGAGCCGGCAGCGGATGACACCCAGGTCACTTTCTGCACCCAATACGAACTTGTGGATCAGGCGGCACTGGATGATTACCTGCGCCTGCATGCGGGCCGCATGCGCGCTGACGGCGTCAGCCGCTTTGGCGACCGGTTCCGCGCCACGCGCCGCGTGTTGCGGGAAATCGACCGCTATTGATCCAGCTTGTGTTTCAGCCAGCCGGCCAGCGAGGCCGGCGGCACCTTCAGCAATTCTTCGCGTAGCGCCGCTCTTTCCTGGGGCGGCGTACGTTGCACCAGCACACCCATATCCGCGCGCTGCGCAGCATCCAACCCACGCAATCGTGCAAGCAAGGGTTGCTGCTGCCCTTGGGGCACATAGGCCAGTAGTGGAAACAACGCCGCATAGTCGCGTCCCAGTGACGGGCCCAATCGCCAACCGCGCCGCTGCACTTCTTCCAGCGCATCGAACTGTGCGCGCAAGGCCTGCGCACGCGCGGGCGGGAAAGCGGCGACTTGTGCGGCCAGTGCGTGTAATTGCGTGCGTTCTGCGGGCTGCAGTTGCAGCCAGGCCAGATAACGCGCGCGGCGCTCCTCGCGTTCGGCGCGCGGCAGCGCATTCCAGGCAGCGAGATGCTGCCCGAACTCCTGCTGCTGGGCGGGAGTCAGCGCTTCCAGCATTGCTTCATGTTGCTGCAGCAGCGGTGGGCGGGCGGCAGGCGCCGCAATCAAGGGAGTGAGTGGCAGTGCAAAGCCTGCCGCCAGTGTCATCAACAAAAGCAGGCGCAGGGCGCGCAGGGCGGCCGTATTCGGCTCAGAACTGGGCATCGTTCGTCTCCGTGCCTTCAGCGATCGCGGGCGTTTCATGCGGAGCACCCCCGGCAGCGGCTTCCGGCAACTCGCTGGCACCGCTGGCGTACCAGGCCAGGAAGTCGGCTTGCCTTGCGATGGCCTCTTCACGCGCCTCCAGCACCAGGCCGAAGTCAGGGTGCATGAGCAGACCATCGGCAGCATTGAAGCGCGATGCAGGCGCTTGTTCCGGAATTGCTTCCGACTCGATGGGTACCTCCGCCTGCAAACGCTGCACGCCCGGATCCACCACACCCGGTAGTGGCAACGATTCCCGCCAATGCGGCCACCACCAGGTCGCCGCCAGCGCAGCGCCACACAACACCAGAACCAGCACCACCCAGGCCCAACGTCGCCGTGATGGCCGCAGGCCGGCAGGCCGTGTCGCCGGTCGCGGCAGCGTGGACGGCGTCTCTGGCCGGCCCAGCAGCGCGGCTTCGCGCAGGCGGGCCAGGCGTTCGGATGGCAGGTCGCGCAGCCGCAGTTGTATGGCTTCGGCCAGTGTCCGCCAAGCGAGTGCGTCCGGCTGACCCTCTGCATCACGTGGGCACGCAACGGCGAGCGCCTGTTCGTATGCCGCCATGTCGACGCCCAGCATCTCGGCCGCGGCCTCCTCGGGCAAGCTGGCAGCCAGCCGCAGCAGTAACGCCTGGCGGTGCGTGGGTTCCAGCAAGGCCAGCGCAGAGACGTCGGCGGGCCAATGGGCGGCCGAGGCAGCGCCGCGCATCTGCGGTGCGGCCAACAGCAGCGCCCAGAAGCGTCGCGGCCAGGCGGCCATGGGCAGGTCGCCGGCATGGTTGCGGAACGCGCGCATGGCGACTGCCAGGGCGGCGTCGCCCGCATCGGGGTCACCGCATTGGAGTTCGGCAAAGAGGGCGCCGTGGCGTTCGATGCCACGCAGGAAAGCGGAAAGTGCGGCAGGCGCAGCGGTGGCGTCTTGGGGGTGCCTGGACATCAGTAAGCCGGGGGGAACGTGCGCCGCATCATAGCCGCGCGGCCGCGCCTTCAGGGCCCGTCGAAAAGGCTTGACAGATTCGCGAAATCTGCTCTCCCAAGCCCTGCAAGGGTTTCTGCCAAAAAAGGTTGTGCACAGCCGTCACCTGTTCGTCATACGGGCCGGGGGGCTCTTTTCACCGGCCTTCATTACATTTCTGTTTCACGGACAAGTCATTGATTTTATTTGATTTAGTTCCTTTGCTGTTTTTTTAGCCAACGGCGTGCAGGCGCTTGCTGGGAGGCGTGAAAAGCGTGGAGCATGGGTTTCATGCACAGTTTTATCCACAGACCATGTGGATAAACCAGAATCTCCATGCACAGCCGCCACTTGCGTCATTTTTATCATCCAGCGCGCAGCAATGACGTGCAACTGCAGTACGCACTTTGGGGACCCGGCGGCGGTCGGTAAACTGGTCGCGATGTCCATCCCCCCTCTCTTCCAGATTGCCTTGCCGGTACCGTTGCCGCGCTGCTTTGACTATCTGCCCCCCGCCGGGCATTCGGCCTCGGCCACCGATGTCGGCAAGCGCGTCCGGGTGCCCTTCGGGGCACGCGAAGTCACCGGCGTGGTGGTGGGTATTGGCTTGCCCGCGGAAGAGGGCCCAGCGCTGCGCGAGGCGCTGGCGCTACTGGACGAAAGCCCGTTGCTCTGGGGCGAACTGCTGGAATCGCTGCGCTGGCTGTCGCGCTACACCCACGCGCCACTGGGTGAAGTTCTGGGCACGGCCCTGCCGGTACTGCTGCGCCAGGGCGGGCCAATGCCCGACACCCATGCCTGGGCTTGGCGCTTGACCGATGCCGGCATCGCAGAATCGCAGCGCCTGCGCCAGGGCACGCGGCCGCATCGACTGGCCGAGCTGTTGCAACCCTCACCAAGCGACGCGGAGTCGCGCGGGGCCCGCGATGAGGACGCCCTGGACCTGGACCTGCCCGGCTGGCGGCTGGCGGCGCGGGCACTCGCGAAACGCGGGCTTGCCGAACGGGTCGCGATCCCTGCCTCGACACTGGCACCCCACCCGCAATCCGGCCCCCCGCTCAACCCGGAGCAACAGGTCGCGGTGAATGCGATCCTGGCCAGCGACGGTTTCCAGCCCTTCCTGCTGGATGGTGTCACCGGCAGCGGCAAGACCGAGGTCTACCTGCACGCCATAGCCGACTGCTTGAAACGGGGCAAGCAGGCGCTGGTGCTGGTGCCGGAAATCGGCCTCACCCCGCAGACCTTGGCGCGCTTCCGGCAACGTCTGGGCGTGCCCGTGCTGGCGCTGCATTCGGGACTGAACGACAACGAGCGCGCACGCAGCTGGGCGGCGTTCGCGCGGGGTGAGGCACGTGTTGCAGTGGGCACCCGCTCGGCGGTTTTCACTCCGCTGCCTCAGGCCGGGCTGATCATCGTCGACGAAGAGCACGACGGCAGCTACAAGCAGCAGGACGGCATGCGATACCACGCACGCGACTTCGCCCTGGTGCGCGGCAAAGCGCTCGACGTACCCGTGATCCTGGGCAGTGCCACGCCATCGCTGGAATCGCTGCACAACGCGGCCTCGGAACGTTTCGTGCACCTGCGCCTCACCCAGCGCGCGGGTGACGCCAAGCCGCCATCGGTGCGCGTGCAGGACCTGCGCAAGCGGCCGCTCGAAGCAGGTCTTTCTCGCGAAACCCTCACCGCTATTTCAAGTGCATTGGCATCGGGCGGCCAGGTACTGGTGTTCAAGAACCGGCGTGGTTACGCCCCGGTGCTGATGTGTCACGACTGTGGCTGGAGTGCCCAATGCAAGCGCTGCGGCACCCCGGAGAAAAGCTCGCCGATGACCGTGCATGGCGCCGGCCGCCGCTTGCAATGCCACCATTGCGGCGCACGCCAGGCCGTGCCGCCAGCCTGTCCCGATTGCGGCGGCCTGGCCTTGCAGCCGCAGGGCATCGGTACCGAACGTATCGAAGAGCTGCTGCTTGAACGCTTCGCCGACGTGCCCGTGCTGCGCATCGACCGCAGTACCACCCAGCGCCGCGATGCGCTGTCAGGTCTGCTTGAAAAGCTGGGTGATCAGCCCGGCATCTTGATAGGTACGCAGATCCTGGCCAAAGGACATGACCTTCCGCACCTGACGCTGGTGGTGGTGGTCGGCGTGGACGAAGGCTTGTTCTCGGCGGATTTCCGCGCAGGCGAGAAGCTCGCGCAGCAACTCATCCAGGTCTCGGGTCGTGCGGGGCGTGCCCGAAAGCCTGGCGAAGTCTGGCTGCAAACGCATCACCCCGGCCATCCGCTGCTTGATGTTCTGATCAATGGCGGCTATCACGCATTCGCCGAAAATGAGCTGGAACAACGGCGGGCAGCCGGGTTTCCGCCATTTGCACACCTGGCGCTCTTGCGCGCCGAAGCAAAGCACGTCGACGCGGCCAATGCGTTCTTGCGTGAGGCAAAATCAGCACTCGAGTTCTCTGCCCGCAGCACACGTCGGCCCGGCTCTGCTGGCAACGACAACACGCCGACTACACAGCTGCAGGGTCCACTTCCCGCACCGATGTCGCGGCGTGCCGGCATGCATCGCACGCAACTGCTGCTGTCTTCTGGCAGCAGGCGCGACCTGCACGCACTGCTCGACGCGGCATTGCCAACCATCCATGCATTGCCCGAAGCACGAAAGGTACGCTGGTCGCTGGATGTGGATCCACTTGACCTCTACTGATGCGTATTGATCACCGGGTTATGTCGAGCGGACGTGCTCGGCTGTTTCCCGCAGGATATGCAACCACTCGCCGGTATCAATATGCGGCACCGCTTCGCATAGGTTGAATTTCATCCCGTAGCGAAGCCTTCCATGAAACAATCCTTGCATGGAGACCTCCGCCGTGCTGTCACCCCGCCAGCGCCTCCGCAGCATTTTCAGCGGGTCAGTCGGCAACCTGGTCGAATGGTACGACTGGTACGTTTACGCGGCTTTTTCGCTGTATTTCGCCAAGGCATTCTTCCCGCAGGGCGACCGCAATTCTCAGCTCTTCAACACGGCAGCCATCTTCGCCGTTGGCTTTCTGATGCGCCCATTGGGGGCCTGGCTGCTGGGGCGCTATGCGGACCGCCACGGGCGCAAGGCCGCCCTCATGCTGTCGGTCGTGATGATGTGCGGCGGTTCGCTCATCATCACTTTCACGCCTGGGTACGCCAGCATCGGCATTTTCGCACCCCTCCTGCTGGTGCTGGCGCGATTGTTGCAAGGCCTCAGTGTTGGTGGTGAGTATGGAACTTCGGCAACTTATCTGAGCGAAATGTCCACGCGCGAGCATCGTGGTTTCTGGTCCAGCTTCCAGTACGTGACGCTGGTTATGGGCCACTTGCTGGCGCTTTCGATACTGATTGTCCTGCAGCGTGTTTTCCTCACTGACGAGCAGTTATACGACTGGGGATGGCGCATTCCTTTCGGGATCGGCGCGCTGGCAGCGCTCACCGCGTTATGGCTGCGACGCAACATGCAGGAGACCGAAGCTTTCATTGGCAGGCGCCAAGGCGATGCAGCCAAGCCTTCGCCCGGATCACTGCGCGTCTTGCTACAGCACCCGCGCGCCGTGCTTACCGTCATCGGCCTGACGATGGGCGGCACGCTGGCGTTCTATACCTACACCACCTACATGCACAAGTTCCTGGTCAACAGCGCGGGCATGGATACGCGCACCGCGAGTGCGCTCAATGCATCGACGCTGTTCGTCTACATGCTCATGCAGCCACTGGTCGGGCTGCTGTCGGATCGCATTGGCAGGCGGCCGGTGCTGATCGCGTTCGGGGTGCTGGGAACCTTGTTCACCGTGCCGATTCTCAGCCAATTGCAATCGGTGGAAACTGCGTGGCAGGCATTCTGGTTGATCCTGTCGGCGCTGACCATCGTCAGTGGCTACACCGCGATCAATGCCGTGGTGAAGGCGGAATTGTTCCCCGTCGAGATTCGCGCGCTTGGCGTGGGCCTGCCTTACGCGCTGACAGTAGCAGTGTTCGGTGGCACTGCCGATGCAGTGGCCCTCAAGTTCAAGGCGCTGGGCCACGAAAGCGGCTTCTACTGGTATGTCACCGCGTGCATTGCATGCTCGCTGCTGGTGTATATCTCCATGCCTGATACCCGCCGGAATTCATTGATTGACGAAGACTTGTCGAGGATTCCACGTGACTGAGAAGAACCTTCCGCACCTTGTCGTTGTGGGTGGCGGCTTCGGTGGACTATGGGCCACCCGTGCCCTTGCAAGAGACAACATCAGAATCACCTTGATCGACCGCTGCAACCACCATCTCTTCCAGCCACTTCTATATCAGGTCGCTACTGCCGGTCTTTCGTCACCCGATATCGCCGCACCACTGCGCCACATCCTGCGCAAACAACGCAATGTGGAAGTGCGCCTGGCCGAAGTGCGCGATATCGCCGTGGAAGCGCGCACCGTTACGCTCGACGATGGCTCCCTACTCGATTTCGACTATCTGCTCCTGGCCACCGGCGCCACGCATGCTTATTTTGGACATGATGATTGGGCACCGCATGCGCCCGGCTTGAAAACACTGGACGACGCGTTACAACTTCGCCGTCACCTGCTGCTCGCTTTCGAGCGTGCAGAAGCGGAATCCGATCCTGCGTTACGCGCGGCCTGGCTTAACTTCGCCATCGTGGGCGGCGGGCCGACCGGTGTGGAGTTGGCAGGCACCTTGGCGGAGATCGCTCGACACACGCTCACCAACGAATTTCGCAACATCAATCCTTCCGACGCGCGCATACACCTGATCGAAGCAGGGCCACGCGTGCTGTCCTCATTCCCCGAAGATCTTTCGGAAAACGCGCGCTTGCAGTTGCAAAAGCTGGGCGTGGAAGTCTCCACTGGCATCCCGGTGACCGACATCAACGCCTCCGGATATCAACTTGGTGAAGAATTCATTCATGCACGCACCGTGGTGTGGGCCGCAGGCGTTGCAGCCTCACCTTTGGCGAAGTCGCTGCGCGTTCCACTGGACCGTGCAGGTCGCGTGCTGGTGCAAGTGGACCTGAGCGTGCCGGGTTTCCCGCATGTATTCGTTGCCGGCGATCTTGCATCAGTGCAGCAGGGAGGCAGGCCTGTTCCTGGTGTAGCACCTGCGGCCAAGCAAATGGGCCGACATGTTGCCAAGGTGATCCGTGCACGCCTGCAGGGGGCGACGGCTGGGGCGTTCCACTATCGGGATTTCGGCAACCTGGCCACGATCGGACGCATGGCGGCCATCGTGCATTTCGGCCGGTTGAAGCTGTCTGGTGTGCTGGCCTGGTGGTTCTGGCTGGCGGCGCACGTGTTCTTTCTGATCGGCTTCCGCAACCGACTGGTGGTGCTGCTCAACTGGGGCTGGGCGTACTGGAGTTACCAGCGCGGCGCACGCATTATCCTGGGCCGCGATGACGATGCACCT
>JBDTZK010000453.1:0-2650 GCA_040005195.1 Pseudoxanthomonas sp. | reverse complement strand
CGTGCCTGCCAGCGCATCGCGCGTTTCTACTACGCTGAATCCTGTGGCCAGTGCACGCCATGCCGTGAAGGCACCGGCTGGATGTACCGCATGATCACGCGCGTGGTGGAGGGCAAGGCGACGCTGGAAGACCTCAACACGCTGAAGGCTTCGGCCGGTCAGATCGAAGGCCACACCATCTGCGCGTTTGGCGAAGCGGCCGCATGGCCTGTGCAGGGTTTCCTGCGCCACTACTGGCACGAGTTCGAATATTTCATCCTCAACGGCCATTCGATCGTTGATGGGAAGCGGAATGATGTTGCCCAGGAGCGCGCTGCATGAGCGCCCAGCCCGTGAACCCCAACGTACCGCCGGATCACGTCACCGTTTTCATCGATGGCCTCGAGATGGCAGCGCCCAAGGGCTCGATGATCATCCAGGCCGCCGACAAGGCAGGCATCCCGATTCCGCGCTTCTGCTACCACGACAAGCTAGCCATCGCGGCCAACTGCCGCATGTGCCTGGTGGAAGTGGAAAAGATGCCAAAGCCCGCGCCTGCCTGTGCCACGCCGGTCATGGATGGCATGAAGATCAGCACGCGCAGCGACAAAGCGTTGAAGTCGCAGCGCAACGTCATGGAATTCCTGCTGATCAATCATCCGCTGGACTGCCCGATCTGCGACCAGGGTGGCGAGTGCGAATTGCAGGACCTGTCGCTGGGTTATGGCCGTTCCGTCAGCCGCTTCCAGGAACGCAAGCGCGTGGTGCCCGACGAGGACATGGGGCCGCTGGTCGCCACTGAAATGACCCGCTGCATCCAGTGCACCCGGTGCGTGCGTTTCACTGCGGATATCGCCGGTACCTATGAACTGGGCGGCATGTATCGCGGTGAGAACCTGCAGATCGGCACCTACGATGGCAAGCCGCTGACCACCGAGTTGTCCGGCAACGTGGTTGATGTGTGCCCGGTCGGCGCGCTGACCAACAAAGTCTTCCAGTTCCGCGCACGTCCGTGGGAACTGGTCGCGCGTGAATCCCTCGGTTACCACGATGCGATGGGTTCCAATTTGTTCACGCACGTCCGTCGTGGTGAAATCCTGCGTACGGTTCCGCGCGACAACGAATCAGTCAACGAATGCTGGTTGTCCGACCGTGACCGCTATTCGCATCAGGGCCTGTATGCCGAAGACCGCGCAGCGAAGCCGATGCAGCGTGTCAACGGTGAATGGCAGGAAGTGTCCTGGGCCGAAGGCCTTGCGGCCGCCGCTGAAATCCTGCGCGCACACCAGGGTGATGACCTGGGTGTACTGGCGCATCCGGCCACGCCGAATGACGAAGGCAGCCTGCTGGCGCGTCTTGCAGACAGTCTGGGCACGGACAACCTTGACCATCGTATCTTCAATCGCGATTTCTCCGATGGCGCCGTCGCCGAGCCGTTTGCAATGCCGCTGGCAGAAATTGAACAGGCTGATGTGATCGTGCTGTTTGGCACCCATATCCGCCACGAATTGCCGCTCTTGCATCAGCGCATCCGCAAGGCCAACACGCATCGCAATGCCAAGGTCTACGCGGTCAATCCGGTGGATTTCGATTTCGCCTTCCCGCTGGCGGGCAAGCAGATTGTGGCGCCGTCGCAATTGGCTGACGCGTTGAATGATGGTGCGTTGATAGAAGCGGTGAAGGGCGCCAGCCGTCCGGTACTCATCATGGGTGCGCTCGCAGAAAATCATCCGCAGGCGGCTTCGTTGCGTGCGGCGGCCAAAGCCTTCGCGGTTTCGACGGGTGCCGCCCTGTGCCGGATCCCACAGGGTGCAAATGCGCTTGGTCTGGCCCGGAATGGCGTTTTGCCAGGCAAGCGCGATGTCGCTGGCATGTTCGCGGAACCGCGTTCTGCCTACGTCATCTATGGCATCGAACCGGGCCTCGATTTCGCCGACGGCGCCGCTGCGCAGAAAGCGTTGAAGGCGGCCAAGGTCGTGGCCTTCAGCCACTTTGCCTGCAATTCCACGCGCAACGTGGCCGACGTGATCCTGCCGATTGGCGCATTGCCTGAAATCGATGCCATCTTGACCAATCTCGATGGCGTGGACCAGCGTACGCAAGCCGGCGGCAAGTTGCCTGGCGAAGCGCGCGAGGGCTGGAAGGTTTTGCGGGCACTGGGTGGAGCGCTGCAGTTGCCGGCATTCGAGTTCACTGATCTTGCGGGCGCGCGAGCGTCAGGCAAAGCCACTGCCCCGGTCAGCATTGCCAAATCCGTTGCGCCAGTAGGTGCAACAGAGGGGCTGGAAGTCGCCGCTTCGGCCGCGATCTATCGCACCGATGGTGTGGTACGTCGCGCGCAAGCCTTGCAGGAACATCCGCTCAACACCTCGCCGCGTATCACTTTGAATCCGGCCGATGCCGAAGCGGCAGGCCTGAGCCAGGGCCAGGTCGCCAAAGTAGGTGCGCCTGACGGAACCGCCACTTTGCCGGTCTTCATCGACAAGCGCGTCGCCAAGGGTGCGGCCTGGATCGAAAGCGGACACGGTGCCACTGCGCCGCTGGGCGCGGACCGTGTGACGGTGGTGGGCGCATGAACGAATTGCTCTTGAACGCCATCGACCCGCTGCGCGCAGCGGGCGGCGGCCGGCGCGACGTAGAACTGCTTCACCGGCGGCCCGTATTTGTTTGG
>JBDTZK010000452.1:0-2657 GCA_040005195.1 Pseudoxanthomonas sp. | reverse complement strand
GGTAGCGTTGCACCACGCCGGAAATCGGATGGTCCGGCGCCAGCTCGTCCAGCAAACGCTGTGCATTTTCCAGGTGACGGCGTGCGGCAGCCAGTTCGCCGGCACCCAGTTCGGCGCGGCCGAGCAGCTGCAGCGACCGCATGTACTTCAACGTGTCCGTGCCGTAGATGCGTGCAACCATCACCTGCGCGCGCCGCAACAACGGAATCGCTTCCCTGTCGCGTCCTGCTGAAGACAGCACATTTCCCAAGGCCCACAACGCGCGCGACACCGAAGGCTCCACCCCCGAGGGATGGCGCTGTTCCAGGATAAGCAACGCTTTGCGCGCCGCGTCCACCGCTTCGTTCGCCTTGTCCGCAGCATCCAGGAAATAACTCAGTTCCAGCAACGACTCGGCGTAATCGTCCGAATCGCGGCCTTTGGTCCGCGCCGTCATTTCCGATGCGCTGCGCTGCGCCGCCAATGCCTGTTCGAACTTGCCCTGCAGGTACAGGGAAGATCCCAATGTCCCGAATGCCCCGGTCAATCCCGCATCCGGTGGATCATGCTTGAACAGTGCGATGGCCTTGCGCACCTGCGCTTCGGCCTCGGCCATCCGGCTTTCGGAGAGCAGCACATAGGCGTATTCGGCAAATGCGCGGGCACGGATCTCGGGCGCGATGTCCGGACTGGCATCGGCGGTCGCGACGGCCTGTTCCAATAATTTGCTGGCGTCTTCATAAAGGCTCAACTCGGAATAGGTGGCGGCGATCTGCGTCATCATCTCCACGCGCATATCCGGCTGCTCGGCGAACTCCTTCGCGATCCTTTCCTTGCTGCGATCAAGCACTTCCCGCACCGTGGTCTTCTCGCCATGGTTGTTTTCCGGCGAAGCTTCGGCAAACAGCGAGGCCAGGAAATCCCGGCTCGCTCGCGCGCGCTCCGCTTGAGATTCGGCGCGCTGCCTTTCCTCGTTCGCACGATGGGCCTCGGCTTCGGCCTGCATCGCGGAGGCCCGGGCTTTGCCGGTCTGCAGCAGGATGCCGGTGATGCCCACGGCCAGCGTCAGCGCGGCCAAGCAGGCCATGGCCACGCCCCAGCGGTTGCGGCCGACGAACTTGCGCGCGCGGTAGGCAAGAGTGTCGCCGGAGACCGACACCGTGCGGCCTTCCAGGAATCGCTCCAGATCCGACGAGAACGCCAGCACGCTGGCGTAGCGGCGCGGCGGCTCCTTGGCCAGCGCGGTCTGCACGATGCGCGATAGATCGCCTTTCACGAAACGCTTGAAGGCGCGCAGGTCGGTGCTGCGCCGGTTGAGTCGGGTACCCACTTCCTCCGCAGTCCCGGTCGTGATGGCCTGGTCCAGGCGCGCGGCGTGGTGGCCGGTGATGGCCTCGGCGGTGGCGCGCAGGTCATCCTGGTTGAAACGGTAAGGAAGATTGCCGCTGACCAGTTCGTACAGGATCACGCCCAGGGCATAGACATCCGTGGCGGCACTGATCGCACCGCCGGAGATCTGCTCGGGTGCGGCGTATTCCGGAGTGAAGCCCACGAACACACCGGTACGCGTGGCACCTGCGATGTCATCGGTGCGCTTGGCCACGCCGAAATCCAGCACCTTGGGATGGCCTTGACCATCGACCAGAATGTTGTCCGGCTTGAGGTCGCGATGCACGACGAAATGTTCGTGCGCGTGCTGCACGGCGGCGCAGACCTGACGGAACAGTTCCAGCCGGGCGCGCAGGTCGAGTCGATGTTGATCGGCCCACTGCAGCAGTGACTGGCCTTCAACGAGCTCCAGTGCGAACCACGGGCGCTGGTCTTCGTCCAGACCGTGATCGATCAGGTGCGGGATATTGGGGTGTGCGAGCGAGGCCAGGATCCGGCGTTCCTGCAGGAACCGCTGGGCCTGCAGACTGCCGTCCCAGCGCCGGTGCAGGCGCTTGAGGGCGGCGCGTTGTTCGGTATCGCGATCATCGCGGCGCGCGGCGTACACGGTGCCCATGCCGCCGCGGCCCAGAACCGCTTCCAGCAGCCAGTGGCCCAGGTGCTTGCCCAGTTCGCGCTCGTCATCGCGACTGTCCGGCACGATTTCATCCAGCGGCAAGGCGATCGGGCCCTGGTCGAAGGCATGGGTGCTGGCATCGGCGGCCAGCATCCGCTCCAGTTCGGCGCGCAGCTGCGGATCGTCGGCGCATTCGGCGTCCAGCAGCACCGCCTGGGCTGAAGGCTCGAGGTCCAGCGCGCGATCAAACAGTTCGGAGAGACGACGCCAACGCAGTGCGTCGCTGGAGGGATTCATGCGGCGTCGCCCAGGCGCATGAGCAGGAACGCGCGCGCCTTGCGCCAGTCACGATGGATGGTGCGTTCGGCCAGACCCAGGTGGTCAGCGATCTCCTGGAACTCCATGCCGGCGTAGAAACGGCATTCGACCACGGTGACCAGGCGCGGATCGACCGCTTCCAGGGCCTCCAGGCCGTTCTCGATATCCAGCAGGTCGACCTCTGCGTTCGCTTCATGCAGCGGGATGTCGGTCATCAGGGTGACCCGTATCTGGTCGCCGCCGCGCTTGTCGGCGCTCTTGGCCCGCAGATAGTCAATCAGGACGTGGCGCATCGCCTTGGCGGCCAAGGCCAGGAACGACCCCCTTTGGCTGACGTCCAGCGCTTGGCCATCCA
>JBDTZK010000451.1:0-2670 GCA_040005195.1 Pseudoxanthomonas sp. | reverse complement strand
CAACCGCAAGGAAGCCAAGGCCCATGGCGAGGGTGGCATGCTGATCGGTGCGCCACTGGCAGACCGCCAGGTGTTGATCGTCGATGACGTGATCACCGCCGGCACCGCCATCCGTGAAGCACTGGCGTTGATTTCCGCCGGCGGCGGCCGGGTGGCCGGCATCGTGGTGGCCCTGGATCGCCAGGAAGTACTGGATGAAGGCAGCACTGCGGGGACGCGTCGTTCAGCCGCGCAATCGGTCGCCAGCGAGACCGGCGTGCCGGTGATTGCGGTCGCAAACCTGCACGACCTGCTTGCTTTCGCCGGCGAAAGCGCTGAACTTGTCTCCCACCGAGACCGCCTGCTTGCCTATCGTGCGAGCTACGGCAGCGGTCCGTCAGAATAAGGCTCAGGGGGCTGCACCGATGTCCAAACACCATTTACTCATGCTGGCAGTCTGCGCCACGCTTGCGCCTGTCGCCCTGGCCCAAGCAGCGGAGCCTGCGGCAAAGAAACTGTATTGCTGGAACGAGAATGGCCAGCGCGTGTGCAGTGATGCCTTGCCGGCAACGGCCGTCAATCGCGCACGCGACGAGATCAGCGCAAAAAGCGGCCTGCGCACTGGCGGCATGGATCGTGCGCTGAATGACCAGGAACGGGCGCTGGCGGCTTCGGATGAACAACAACGCCAGGTCGACCAGGCGGCCGCAGATACCCGTAAACGCACCGACCAGGCCATGCTGTCCTCCTACCAGAGCGAAACCGATCTGCGCCGCGTGTTCAACGAGCGCACGAGCATCGTCGACAACAGCATCCGTACCGCGCGCTACAACGTGGTCAGCCTGCGCGAGGGACTGGTCAGCCTGTTGCAGACTGCCAGTGACCAAGAGCTTGGTGGCAAGCCGGTGGCGCCGAAGGTGGCGGCCAGCATCAGCAGCCGCCATAACGAATTGATCCGCCAGCGCCAGTTGCAGGCGAGTTTTGAAAGACAGCGCACGGAACTGGACACCGAGATCACCGAGATCCTGGGCCGCTATCGCGAGCTGAAGGGATTGCAGGCACCGGCAGCAGTCGCGGATGCCGCAGTTGCCGATAGCGCAGTCGCGGACACCTCAAAGCCATAAGTTTAGGGGCGCCGCAGCGCCCAGTCAGTGCATCGCAGCAGTCAGAATGCCGCCATGACCTCTGGTGCGACCTTGGCCAGGAGCACGCGGAAGTCGTTCTTGATGCGTTCCAGCGCTTCCTTGTTGTCGGCTTCGAAGCGCAGCACCAGGATGGGCGTGGTGTTGGAAGCACGCAGCAGACCCCAGCCGTCCTCCCAGTCGACACGCAGGCCATCGATCGTGGTGAGCCGTGCGCCTTCAAACTGCGCAGCGGCTACGAAGCGCGCCACCAACTCGTGCGCATTTCCTTGTACAGGCAGCTTGATTTCCGGCGTGGACAACGCGTTGGGCAGCGCGTTCAAGACCTCGCTCGGCGTTTCGGCGCGCGCGGCCAGAATTTCCAGCAGGCGCGCGGCCGAGTAGAGGCCATCGTCGAAGCCATACCAGCGCTCCTGGAAAAAGAAATGGCCGCTCATCTCGCCCGCCAGCTCGGCGCCGGTTTCGCGCATCTTGGCCTTGATCAGGGAATGCCCGGTCTGCCACATCAGGGGAGTGCCGCCATGGCGCAGGATCCAGCCCTGCAACTTGCTGGTGCACTTCACGTCGTAGATCACCAGCGCGCCGGGATTGCGTTCCAGCACGTCGGCGGCGAACAGCATCAACAGGCGGTCGGGGAAAATGATCTCGCCTTCCCGGGTGACCACGCCCAAGCGGTCACCATCGCCATCGAAGGCCAGGCCCAGGTCGGCGTCGAAACGCTTCACCGTCTGGATCAGGTCTTCCAGGTTGTGCGGCTCGCTGGGATCGGGATGGTGGTTGGGGAAGGTGCCGTCGATGTCGCAGTAC
This sequence comes from Pseudoxanthomonas sp., assembly GCA_040005195.1. Lineage (GTDB taxonomy): Bacteria > Pseudomonadota > Gammaproteobacteria > Xanthomonadales > Xanthomonadaceae > Pseudoxanthomonas_A. The sequence continues at coordinate 742 of JBDTZK010000451.1, read as the reverse complement.
AGCGGTATCACTTCTGCACCGATGGCTTCCAGCAGCCTCGGCCCGATCTCGCCCGCCACGCCGTTGCCCGCGTCCACGACCACCTTCAAAGGACGGTCCAGCTGCACGTCGCCCGCGATGCGCTCGATGTAGTCGTCTGCCACGTCGCGTTGCTGCAAGGTGCCGGGTTCTTCCGTCTGATGCAGGCGGTTCTCGGCGATGCGCGTATACAGATCGGTGATGGCATCGCCAGACAGCGTCTGCCCACCGACCACCACTTTGAAACCGTTGTAGTCGGGTGGATTGTGGCTGCCGGTGACCGCCACGCTGCTGCCGGTGCGGAAGTGGTAGCCAGCGAAATAGGCCACCGGCGTCGGCGCCATGCCGATGTCGATCACGTTGCGGCCGGCTTTGCGCAGGCCTTCGATCAAGCCGGCGGAGAGCTCCGGACCGGACAGGCGCCCATCCCGGCCGACCACGATGTCGGTCAGGCCCTGCTCTTCCAGCACGCTGCCGATCGCCTGGCCGATGCGTTCGGCGACTTCTACGCTGAGGTTGGTGCCCACCACGCCGCGGATGTCGTAGGCACGGAAGATGCCGGGGTCCACTTCAATCGGCGTGCTGGTATTGGGGGTGACCGCGTCCACGTCGTTGTCGTCATCGACATCCTTGCTGTCGCGAACGGATGCGATGGGCAAGGGTTCGCGTTGCAGGGTCTGGCCCAGGGTGGGCTCGCCGTCGTCCGCAGCATTCGCGCGCTTGG
>JBDTZK010000053.1:0-8942 GCA_040005195.1 Pseudoxanthomonas sp. | reverse complement strand
GAAAGGGATGGCAGCGGCCTATACGCCGTACCGCCAACCAGGTGCCTTGCAGAGGGCCAAACCGGCTGATCGCCTGCATGGCGTACTCCGAACAGCTGGGGGCGAAGCGGCAACGTGGTCCTAACAGGGGACTGATGAAGCGCTTGTAAAGTTGCAGCAGGATGATGAGGAAGCGGCCGATCATTTACCGATGATAGGCCACTTGGGAGAATTCGTGGTTGCTGCACTGGTCCGGTTAGGCTATAAAGACGCCCCCTTCCCGGACCCGGGAAGTTGAAGGAAGCGCTTTTCGTGGCTGCGAAGAAACCTGCGAAGAAGGCCGTCAAGGCCATCAAGAAACCCATCAAGCCTGTTGCCAAGAAGCCTGTCGCCAAGCCTGTTCCTGCCAAGAAGCCGGCAGCCAAGCCTGTGGCGAAGAAGGCAGTGGTCAAGCCAGCAGCCAAGAAGCCGGTTCCCCAGAAAGCGCTTCCGCAGAAAGCGGTCGCGAAGAAGCCTGTTGCCAAAAAGGCAGCCTCCAAGCCGGCGCCTGCCGCCAAGAAATCGGTGCCGGCAGCCAAGCCGGTCACCAAGAAGTCCGCGCCCAAGCACGTAGCCAAGGCTGCTGCGAAGCCTGCACCCGCCAAATCTGCACCCGTTAAGCCCGCCACCCCCTCCGTACCGAAGCCGGCTGCCAAGCCGACTGCGGCCAAAGCGACTCTTGCCAAGACCGCCCCCCCGGCCGCTGGCCGTGCCGTAGCGCCTGCTTCCAAGGCTGCTGCAACCCCGGCACCGGCGCCAGCCGTCAAACCGAACCCAACCAAACCTGTGCCTTCCCCCAAGAATTCAAAAAGCAAATCCGTAGCCGCTCCGCCGGTCCGTGTCGCCAAGGCGCCGATCCCGCGCCCTATCGGCAAGGTGGCCGTTGCCGTGGTTTCCAAGCCTTCGTCCACGCCAGCGCCGCGCGGCAAAGTCAAGGAAGTTCCGTACAAGACCGACACTACGACGGGCCGCCCGCTCATCCCCACCGGCTACAAGCCGTCAGCGGACGAGGAATACATGAGCACGTTGCAGCTGGAATATTTCCGCCAGCGCCTGCTGACCTGGCGTGCCGATCTGGTCGAGGAATCCAAGCAGACCATCGAGAACCTGAAGGATGAAGTGCGCGACGTGGGCGACGAAGCCGAGCGTGCCACCCGCGAGACCGAGAACTCGCTGGAACTGCGCACTCGCGACCGTTATCGCAAGCTGATCGGCAAGATCGACAGCACCCTGAAGCGGCTGGATGGTGGGGATTACGGTTACTGCGCCGACACCGGCGAAGAAATCGGCCTGGATCGCCTGGAAGCACGTCTCACTGCCGAGCGCACCATCGATGCGCAGGAGCGTTGGGAGCACCTGCAGAAGCAGCAGGGCGACTGATCCGGAACTCGGTCGAAAACAAAAACCCCGCACGCTGCGGGGTTTTTTTATGCGCCATGATCAGTCGTGATGATCAGTCGTGGTTCCTGCTATTGAAGGTCTTTCAGATCCAGTCGGCGCAGGGCAGGGGCCTTCCACGCCGTCGCCCCGACCACGCTCAGGATAGCGAAGCCGCCCAGGATCACGGCCGGTACCAGTCCCAGCCAGCGTGCCATCGTGCCGGCGTAGAACGCACCGAGTTCGTTCGATGAGCTGATGAAAATGCCGTTGATGGACGAGACCCTGCCGCGCATTTCGTCTGGGGTGGCCAATTGCAGGATGGTGGAACGTACGACCACTGACACGCCGTCGCACATGCCATAGGCCACCAGGATCGCGGCGGACAACCAGAAACTCCGCGACAGGCCGAAGGCGATCACGCACATGCCAAAGCCCGCCACGGCCAGCAGCAGTACCCGGCCTGCATGTTTTTGCAGGGGCCGGCGTGCCAGCCACATGCCCACGCAGATCGAACCCAGCGCGGGTGCTGCGCGCAGGATGCCCAGGCCTTCCGGGCCGTAATGCAGGATGTCGTGGATGAAAGCGGGCAGCATGGCCACCACCCCGCCCAGCAGCACCGAAAACATGTCCAGCGCCATTGCGCCCAGCATGTACTGGTTGCCCATGACGAAACGGGCGCCTTCGGCGATGCTGGCGAAGATCGGTGGACGGCTGAGGGGGCGAGCGGGCTCTTCCATGCGCAACCAGGCCAGCACGCCGAGTGCCAGCAAAGCGAAGCCCACCGCGGCGCCATAGGAGAGCCCCTTGCCGCCCCAGCCCACCATGATTCCGCCCAAAGCAGGGCCGGTCACCAGTGCCGCCTGGAAAATCACGCTACCCAGTCCCGCGCCACGCACGAAGTCCTCGCGAGGTAATGCTTTTGCGAACAACGCGTTGTAAATGGGGCTGAGGAATGAGCGCGCCGCGCCAGTCAGTGCGATGGCGGCATAGATGGGCCAGGTGCCTTGGAAAGGCAGGACGCCTGAAGCCACGCAGGCCAGGATCACGCCAGTCGTCGCCAGGGCGGCACAGGCGGCGATGCCCAGTTTTCGCCGTGGCAACAGGTCCACCAGATAGCCTGCGAATGGCGCCACGCAGAAGAACGGCAGTACTTCGGCCAGTCCTACCAGACCTAACGAAAAAGGGTCGCCAGTCAGTTCGTAGATATGCCAGCCCACGGTGACGGCAACGATCTGGTAGGAAAGCAGCGCGAAAATCCGGTAAGCCAGGACCGCCGCAAAATTGCGATTGCGCAACAGCGCCAGTGCCGAGGTTCCCTGGGGAATACTCACGCGGTCTTCGCTGCGGTGTCCTGGATGAAAGCCAGCAACGCGGCCAGCCCGTTACTGCGCGTGGGCGACAGATGCTTGGCCAGCCCGATGTCGGCGATGTAGTCGGGCGCAGTGGCCAGGATCTCGGCGGCTGAACGACCCGAGTACACACGCAAGGCCAGGTAGATCAGTCCGGAGACAATGGCCGAATCGCTAATGGCGTCGAAATCAAGGCGCGCCGCATCGCCGCGCGGCACGATCCACACCATCGACTGGCAACCCAGCAGCCTGTGTTCCTCGGTTTTCCACTCATCGGGAAATGAGGGCAACTTGCGTCCCAGGTCGATCAGGTACTGGTAACGCTCGGACCAGTCGCTGAAAAAGGCGAACTCGTCCTTGATCGTGAGCTGCGCCTCCAGCGGCGTGGCTTCAAGCGGGAAGGGCGATGCGATGCTTTCCCCGGTCATCAGCCGCGCTTCCAGCGCACGCCTTGCGCAGTGTCTTCCAGCATCACGCCTTCGGCCGCGAGCTGGTCGCGGATCGCATCGGAGCGGGTGAAGTCACGGTTCTTCTTGGCCGCATTACGTTCGTCTATCAAGCCCTGGATGCGTACGTCATCATCGACGGAAGCACCACGGCCGAACCAGTCGGCAGCCTCCTGTTGCATCAGCCCCAGTGCGAGACCCGCGCCCAGCAGCTCCGCTTTCAATCGCGCCTTGTCGGCAGCCGTGACCGCTTTGCGTGCATCGCCGGCAATGCGGGCCACTTCGGCCAGGGCGAGCGGGGTATTCAGGTCGTCATCCAGCGCTTCCTCCACGGCAGCAGGTATCAGGGCTTCTGCCTGCACATCGGAAAGGTCGCGCAAGGTCCCGTACAAGCGATCCAATGTCCGCACCGACTGTTCGATCAACCCGTCGGACCACTCCAGCGGCTGCCGGTAATGCGCGGAGAGCAGCGCATACCGCAACGCCTCAGGCGGATGCTTCTTCAATAGTTCGTGCACACGTTCCACGTTCCCCACGGATTTGGACATCTTGGCGCCGCCGAAATTCAGCATGCCGTTGTGCAGCCAGACGTTGGCGAAGATTTTTCCGCCGTGCGCGCATTCGCTTTGCGCAATCTCGTTTTCGTGGTGCGGAAATTGCAGGTCCACGCCGCCCGCGTGGATGTCGATGGTGTCGCCGAAGATCGCGCTGATCATCGCCGAGCATTCGATATGCCAACCGGGTCGTCCACGGCCCCAGGGCGATTCCCAGCCGGGCAGGTCGTCCGTGGAGGGCTTCCACAGCACGAAGTCGCCCGCCTCGCGCTTGTACGGCGCCACTTCCACGCGTGCCCCGGCCAGCATCTCTTCCGGGTCGCGCCGTGACAGCTTGCCGTAGCCGGCGAAGGTGCCCACGGCGAACAGCACATGGCCTTCGGCCGCATAGGCATGGCCGCTGTCGATCAGGCGTTCGATCATGGCGATGATCTGCGGCACGTGCGCGGTGGCTTCCGGCTGCACGTCCTGTGGCGCCACGCCCAGGCCGGCCATGTCTTCCAGGTAAGCGGCCGTGTAGCGGTCGGTAATCGTGGAGATCGGCACACCCAGCTCGCGGGCGGCGGCATTGATCTTGTCGTCGATGTCGGTGATGTTGCGCGCATAACGCAAACCGCCGAAACGTCGGCGCAGCAAGGCGGCCAGCACGCCAAACACCACCGGGCCACGGGCGTTGCCGATGTGCACGTAGTTGTAGACCGTAGGGCCACACAGATACATCGTGGGGCAGGTGGGGTCCATGGGCACGAAGGTCTCGGCCTGTCGTGTCAGGTTGTTGTGCAGTCGCAGGGTCATGTCTGTGGTTACGCGTGGGGCAGCCACGCGATTCTACCGGCCCGGCCTCGCGTTCTACAGCATCGATTCATCCCCTCTCAAGGCGCGCTGCCTACACTGGAGGCCGGGATCGCAACCAATTGGCCTCATGCACCTGTACTGCACCACCTTGCTCGGGCTCTGCTTGTCCGCATGCACCTTGCTTGCCGCCAAGGCACAGGAATCGTCGCCGAATACGGTGGTTCCGGTGGAAAACGTGCGCCTGGACTACGCGCAAGTACTGGCTGTCGAGCCGATCTACCAGACACTCAGGGCGTCACGTACCGAGATGCGCTGCGAGGAAATCCCGGCCCCCAAGCTCGCGCCCGCGCAGGACGAGGGGCGCTGGACGAAAATACTCGACTCGGTGAAAGGCGTGTTTACCCACGACCCGGAACCCGAGCAGCGGCCGGTCGCGGCGGCCAAGCCCAGCTGCCGCATGGTGCCGGTGGAGCGCGAATTCCGCCGGCCCATCGCCTATGACGTGGACTACGTCTACAAGGGTTTCAAGTACCGCTCGCGACTGGCCGAGGATCCCGGCAACCGGTTGCGCATACGGGTTTCGGTCATGCCGTACATGTCCGCACGGAACGTCGCCTCGCCCTGAGCCTTGCGCCGGCGGTGGCCAGCATGCGACGATGCGGGCAATGAAGATGAACACGCACCTGCATGCAAGCGCCGCCCGTATGGCTTCGGGAATGACGTCTCGTGCACGCCGACCGGAACCGCTTATCTAGCTGGGTTGCCGGACGTTTTTGCTTGTTCAACCGGAACCCAGCCTGGCGCTGGGTTTTCTCGTTTCTGATCCCTGGGAAGTAGTGATGAAAGCAATGAAGCACTTCTTGAATACGCAGGACTGGTCCCGCCCAGAGCTGGACGCGTTGCTGACGCAGGCTTCGCTCTACAAGAAGCACAAGTTGGGCGATGAACTGAAGGGCAAATCCATCGCCCTGGTGTTCTTCAATCCCTCGCTGCGCACGCGCACCAGTTTCGAGCTGGGCGCGTTCCAGCTGGGCGGTCATGCCGTTGTCCTGCAGCCGGGCAAGGATGCATGGCCGATCGAGTTCGGCGTGGGCACAGTGATGGACGGAGACACCGAGGAACACATCGCCGAAGTGGCGAAGGTGCTGTCGCGTTACGTCGACCTGATCGCCGTGCGCGCCTTCCCCAAGTTCATCGACTGGTCGCAGGACCGTCAGGACCAGGTGCTGCGCGGCTTCGCCCAGCATGCCACCGTGCCAGTGATCAATCTGGAGACGATCACCCACCCGTGCCAGGAATTGGCCCACGTGCTGGCCCTGCAGGAACATTTCGGCACGCCCGATTTGCGCGGCAGGAAGTACGTGCTGACCTGGACCTACCACCCGAAGGCACTCAACACCGCTGTCGCCAATTCCGCACTGACCATCGCCACGCGCATGGGCATGGACGTGACCCTGCTGTGTCCGACGCCCGAATATGTCCTGGACGAGCGTTACATGGGCTGGGCCGCGCAAAACGTGGCCGAGAATGGCGGCTCGCTGTCGATCAGTCACGACACCGATAGCGCCTATGCCGGTGCCGACGTGATCTATGCCAAGAGCTGGGGTGCGCTGCCTTACTTTGGCAACTGGGGACCGGAGCAACCCATCCGTGACCAGTACAAGCATTTCATCGTCGACGAACGCAAGATGGCGCTCACCAACAACGGTGTCTTCAGCCACTGCCTGCCGCTGCGCCGGAACATCAAGGCCACCGACGCGGTGATGGATTCGCCGCAATGCATCGCCATCAACGAGGCGGAAAATCGCCTGCACGTGCAGAAAGCCGTGATGGCCGCACTCGCCAACCAGTAACCCAACGGAACCGACTCCCCCATGAGCCAGACCCAAGACATCGTCCTCGCCTTCTCCGGCGGCCTCGATACCAGCTTCTGCATTCCCTACCTGCAAGAACAGGGCTACGCGGTACATACCGTTTTCGCCGACACCGGCGGCGTGGATGCCGAAGAGCGTGATTTCATCGAGAAGCGCGCCGCCGAACTCGGCGCTGCCAGCCACGTCACCATCGATGGCGGCCCTGCCATATGGAACGACTTCGTCAAGCCGTTCGTGTGGGCGGGCGAGGGCTACCAGGGCCAGTATCCGCTGCTGGTGTCCGATCGTTACCTGATTGTCGACGCGGCCCTGGCGCGGGCCAAGGCACTGGGCACCCGGATCATTGCGCACGGCTGCACCGGCATGGGCAACGACCAGGTGCGTTTCGACCTGGCCGTAAAGGCATCAGGCGATTACCAGATCGTTGCGCCAATCCGCGAAATCCAGAAAGAACATACCCAGACCCGCGCTTACGAACAGAAATATCTGGAAGACCGTGGCTTTGGCATTCGCGCCAAGCAGAAGGCTTACACGATCAACGAGAACCTGCTGGGCCTGACCATGTCGGGCGGCGAAATTGATCGCTGGGAAGCGCCTGGCGAAGGCGCGCGCGGCTGGTGCGCACCCCGCAGTGCGTGGCCGCTGGAGCCGTTGAATGTCACCTTGAAGTTCGACAAGGGTGTTGCGGTCGAACTCGACGGAAAGCCACTCGAAGGCGCGAAGCTGCTGGCCAAGCTCAATATCCTGTTCGCGCAATACGGCGTCGGTCGTGGCATGTACACCGGCGACACCACCATCGGCTTGAAGGGCCGTATCGTGTACGAGGCGCCTGGCCTGGTTGCGCTACTGACGGCGCATCGTGCGCTGGAAGAAGCAGTGCTGACCAAGCAACAGAATCGCTTCAAGCCTGACGTTGCACGCAAGTGGGTGGAACTGGTTTACGAAGGTTTCTATCACGATCCGCTGAAGACCGATCTGGAAGCTTTCCTGGCGTCCTCGCAATCCACGGTCAATGGCGAGGTCACACTGGAAACACGCGGTGGGCGCGTTGATGCCGTCGCGATCCAGTCGCCGCACATACTCAATGCCAAGGGCGCCACCTATGCGCAATCAGCGGACTGGGGCGTGGAGGAGGCGGAAGGCTTCATCAAGCTGTTCGGCATGAGCTCGACGCTCTGGGCTGAAATAAACCGGTGATTTTCGGCAGTTCGACCTCATCATCCCGGCGTCCGCTGGAATGGCCACTGAAAAACCACTGGCGACAGGCATAAACCCAGAATGCTCGATTCGGTCCTCAAACATCTCGAAGCGCTGGTGTCATTCGACACCCGCAATCCACCGCGTGCCATCACCACCGGCGGCATCTTCGACTACATCCGTGTCCAATTGCCCGACTTCAATGTAGAAGTTGTCGATCATGGTGCCGGTGCCGTTTCGTTGTTCGCGGTGCGTGGCCAGCCGACGCGCGTGTTCAACGTGCATCTGGATACCGTGCCCTCGTCACCGGCCTGGACGGCCGATCCGCTGACGTTGCGCGTGACCACGGACCGCGCCATCGGTCTGGGTGCCTGCGACATCAAGGGCGCGGCTGCGGCATTGATCGCAGCGGCACAGGTGACACAGGGCGACGCAGCCTTCCTGTTCACCAGTGACGAGGAAGCCAACGATCCACGTTGCATCGCTGCATTCCTCGGTCGTGACCATGGGTTCAGCGAAGCGATCATCGCTGAGCCCACTCAGGGCCAGGCCGTGCTGGCGCATCGCGGCATCAGCGCTGTACGCATGGCGTTCAAGGGCCAGGCGGGGCATGCGTCGGCGGAAAATGCGCTGTCGCTGAGTGCCGTGCATAACGCGATGCGCTGGGGCACCGATGCACTGGATTATGTGAAGGCCCAACACCATTTGCGCTTCGGTGGTTTGACTGGCCTGCGCTTCAACATCGGGCGCGTGGAAGGCGGCATCAAGGCCAACATGATTGCGCCGAGTGCGGAAGTACGCTTTGGTTTCCGGCCGCTGCCCTCGCAGGACCTGGACGTATTGCACGCGCAATTCCGTGCATTGGCCAATGCCGATGCGCTGGCCGAGTATGAAGAGACCTTCCGTGGCCCCTCGTTGCCTTCAGGCGATGTGGCGCGTGCGGAAGAACGCCGGCTTGCGGCACGCGATCTGGCCGACGAGCTTGGGTTGCCGGTGGGCAGCGCAGTCGATTTCTGGACTGAGGCCTCGCTGTTTTCCGCCGCAGGCCTGACTGCGCTGGTTTACGGTCCCGGCGACATCGCCCAGGCGCACGCCGCAGATGAATGGGTGTCACTCGAACAACTGCAAGGCTACGCCGATACGGTGCAGCGTATCTTCGGAACGAACTGACACATGCAATCGCACAAACAAACCCGGCAGACCATCATCCGCCTGCTTTCCAGCATGGCCAGCGCGAAAGAAATCTCGCAGTACGTCAAGCGCTTCTCGCAACTTGATGCCAAGCGTTTCGCCGTGGTCAAGGTGGGCGGCGCCGTCTTGCGTGATGAT
>JBDTZK010000052.1:0-8953 GCA_040005195.1 Pseudoxanthomonas sp. | reverse complement strand
CAATCCCCTCGAAAGTGAGAAAAAAGCACTGGCTAAATTCTGAACTGGACGGTATAGTCCAGCCCCGATGAAGTCCGCCCCTGCCCCTGATCCCGCTTTCCAGCGACGCCGGCGCGTCCATGACGCGGTGCGCGAGCTGATGGCCGAGCAAGGGTTCCGGGTCAGCATGGATGCAGTGGCCGCACGTGCCGGGTGTTCCAAGCAGACGCTGTATTCGCATTTCGGCAGCAAGCAGGAGCTCATGCACAGCGTCATGCATGATCATCTGGACATCGCCACCGCTCGCCTGGAAGGCCCCGACAGTGATCCACGCACGGTGTTGCTGGCTTTTGCGATGGAGCACCTGCAGCGTTTGTCCGACCCCCACGTCATTACGACCTGCCAATTGTTGAGTGCGGAAGCCGCCCAATACCCGGACGAGGCACGCGCCCTGTACCGCGAGGGTGTGGACACCCTGCAGCAAAGGCTTGCTACCTGGCTGGACGCCGCCAAGCGGCGCGGCCAGCTGGAACATGACGATCCGCACGGTGCGGCGGAGCTTTTGCTGGGCATGATCGTCGGCCTGGATCTCGAGCGCAAACGGTTTGCCGTACCGCATCGCGATAACGATGCCAAGCGTCTGCGATGGGCCGAATTCGCCGTTGACAGCTTCATGAAAGCGTTCGCATCCGACCTGCATCAAGCGCCTTCTGCTTCACGCATTGCCCATTCCCTTCCTGTATCCAAGTCTTGATCCGGAGTTACACCTCATGAACCCTACCCTCCGTCCGATGGCCCTCAGCGCCGCGCTGCTGCTTGCACTCGCAGCCTGCAAACCCGAAGCGCAACCCGCGCCGCCGCCGCCTGAAGTCGGTGTCATTACCGCCACTCCGCAGACAGTCCCACTGCAGCGCGACCTGGTCGGCCGGCTTGCACCGTTCCGCAGCTCAGACGTTCGCGCACGGGTTCCCGGCGTGCTGACCAAGCGTGTGTACCAGGAAGGCAGTGACGTGAAGGAAGGCCAGGTCCTGTTCCTGATTGATCCCGCCCCGTTGCAGGCGTCACTTAGCGCCAGCCAGGCGCAGCTCGCTTCCGCACAGGCGGAGTACGCCAATGCCAGTGTGGCGGCCAAGCGCGCACGCCAGCTGATTGCACAGAAATATGTTTCGCGTTCCGATCTGGACAACGCCGAAGCTGCAGAACGCAGTGCTTCGGCCGCCGTGCAACAGGCCAGGGCCGGGGTGACCAATTCACGCATCATGCTGGACTACGCCAGCGTGCGTGCGCCGATCTCTGGTCGTGCGGGCAAGCAGCATGTCACTGAAGGTGCACTGGTTGGACAGGGCGACGTGACCCTGTTGACCACGGTTGACCAGATCGATCCGTTGTACGTCAATTTCTCGATGAGCGTTTCCGAGTTGGAGGCGCTGCGAAAGGCCCAAGGTGCCGGTGGTGTGTCGTTACAGGGCAATGGCGAGGCCCAGGTGCAGGTGACCCTGGGCGATGGCAGCGTGTATGGCGAAACCGGCACGCTGGATTTCTCAGGCGTGGTGGTGGATCCGCAGACCGGGGCAGTTTCGCTGCGCGCCAAGTTGCCAAATCCAGACAAATACCTGTTGCCGGGAAGCTTCGTTACCCTGAAAGCGACCCTGGGTGAACAGAGCAACGTCTATGTCATTCCGCAATCGGCCGTGCAACGCGACACGCAGGGCGCTTATGTGATGGTGGTCGGCAAGGACGGCAAGGTGGCGCGCAAGAATGTCACCACTTCCGGCACCAAAGAGGACAACTGGCTGATCACTGCCGGCCTGGTGGCCGGTGACTCGGTGATCGCTGCCGGTGTGCAGAAGGTCCAGGAAGGTGCACCTGCCACGGCGACGCCGTGGAAACCTGGGAAGCCGGGCGCTGCAGCACCTGGTGCGACGCCGGCCAAGGCCGCAGGTGCCGCGTCTGCCGCAGAACCAGATCCTGGCCAGCGCGAGACTGCGTCACCCGCCGCCAAGCCGAAGGCTGAACAGCCCGAAGCGCAGAAGAACTGATAGAGGCGCCAGACCATGTCCAAGTTTTTCATCGACCACCCCATCTTTGCCTGGGTGGTGGCAATACTCATCTCGCTGTCAGGCGTGATCTCGATCTTGGGCCTGGGCATCGAGTCCTACCCTTCCATCGCACCGCCCCAGGTGACCGTCAGCGCCACTTATCCGGGTGCCAGCGCCGACACCGCCGAGAAGTCGGTCACCCAGGTGATCGAGCAGCAGCTCACCGGCATCGATCACCTGCTCTACTTCACTTCATCCTCCAGCTCCAGTGGCAGCGTCAGCGTCACCCTGACTTTTGAAACCGGCACCGACGCGGACATCGCCCAGGTTCAGGTACAGAACAAGGTGGCATTGGCGACGCCGCGATTGCCGACTGAAGTCACCCAGCAAGGCGTCGTGGTGGCCAAGGCCAACGCGGGCTTCCTGATGGTCGTGGGCCTGCGCTCCACCAGCAAAAGCATCGACCGCAACCGCTTGAACGACATCATCGGCTCACGCGTCCTAGACCAAATTTCGCGTATCCCCGGCGTGGGCAGCACCCAGCAGTTCGGCGCCGAATACGCGATGAAAATCTGGCTCAATCCCGACAAGCTGCGCGGTTATGGCATGTCGGCCAGCCAGGTACTGACCGCAGTGCGCAGCCAGAATGTGCAATTTGCTGCCGGTTCCGTCGGCGCCACACCCGCGCCCGATGGGCAAGCGTTCACTGCCACCGTTTCAGCCGAAGGTCGCTTCAGCTCACCCGAGCAGTTCGAGGACATCATCCTGCGCTCGGACAGCAACGGCTCCATCGTGCGCCTGAAGGATGTGGCACGGGTTGAATTCGGCGCGCAGAACTACGGCGTGGACACGCAGTACAACGGCGCCCCGACCGGCGCCTTCGCGGTCCAGTTGCTGCCGGGCGCCAATGCGCTGAACGTGGCCAAGGCCATACGCAGCAAGATGGACGAACTGGCACCCAGCTTCCCGCAGGGCGTCGAATGGTTTTCGCCTTACGACAGCACCACCTTCGTCAAGATCTCGATCGAGGAAGTCGTCAAGACCCTGGCGGAAGCCATCGTCCTGGTCTTCCTGGTGATGCTGGTGTTCCTGCAGAATTTCCGCGCCACCCTCATCCCGACCCTGGTCATTCCGGTGGCCTTGCTGGGTACGTTCCTGGGCATGAGCCTGATCGGCTTCACTATCAATCAGCTGACTCTTTTTGCCATGGTGCTGGCGATCGGCATCGTGGTCGATGACGCCATCGTGGTGATCGAGAACGTCGAACGCATCATGTCCGAGGAGAAACTTCCGCCACGCGAAGCCACGCGCAAGGCCATGGATCAGATCACGGGCGCGGTGATCGCGATCACGGTCGTACTGGCAGCGGTATTCATCCCCAGCGCGTTGCAGGGTGGCGCTTCTGGCGAAATCTACAAACAGTTCGCGCTGACCATCGCCATCGCGATGGCGTTCTCGGCATTCCTGGCGCTGGGCTTCACCCCGGCCCTGTGCGTGACCATGCTCAAGTCCGATCACCACGACAAGAAGCCGAATCGCTTCTACGACTGGTTCAACAAGTACTACGACAAGGTCCAGAAGACGTATGTCGGCCACATCACCGGGGCAGTCAAGCACGCACCGCGCTGGATGATCCTGTTTGCGGTGCTTGCGCTGCTGACCGGCTTCCTTTTCGCCAGGATTCCCGGCAGCTTCCTGCCCGAGGAAGACCAGGGCTATGCGCTGGCGATTGTGCAGTTGCCGCCGGGCGCCACGGTGGAACGGACCAACCAGGTGTTCGAACAGATGCGGAGCAAGCTCGACGGCATGCCGGGCTTCGAGGGCCTGCTGCAGATCGCAGGTTTCAGTTTCGTGGGTTCGGGTGAAAACGTGGGCATGGGCTTCATCCGGCTAAAACCCTGGGAAGACCGCGACGTGGTGATCACGGAGTTCATCCAGAACGCCAATGGCGCGTTTTTCGGCATCAAGGAAGCGCAGATCTTCGTGGTCAACCTGCCGACAGTGCAGGGCCTGGGCCAGTTCGGCGGTTTCGACATGTGGCTGCAGGACCGTGCCGGTGCCGGCCATGAAGCGCTCACCCAGGCACGCAACCAGCTACTGGGTGCTGCCGCGCAGAACCCGGTGCTGATGGGCGTGCGACCCAATGGGCTGGAAAACGCACCGCAGCTGCAGCTGCATGTGGACCGCGTACAGGCCCAGGCCATGGGCATGTCGGTCAATGACATCTACAGCACCATCCAGCTGATGCTGGCGCCGGTCTATGTCAACGATTTCTTCTACGAAGGCCGCATCAAACGGGTCAGCATCCAGGCTGATGCACCGTTCCGAATGGGGCCAGAATCGCTGTCGCGTTTCTATGCGCCCAGTAACCTGGCAGCAACCGCAGGCTCCGGCTCCATCGACAACACCTCCATCGACAACACGATGATCCCGCTGAGCAACGTGGTGACCAGCAAATGGGTCACCAACCCGCCCTCACTGACCCGCTACAACGGCTATGCCGCGGTGAACGTGGTGGGTTCCCAGGCGCCGGGGCGCAGTTCCGGTGAAGCGATGTCGGCCATGGAAGACATCGTCAACAACGACCTGCCGGCCGGGTACGGCTATGACTGGGCGGGCATGTCGTACCAGGAAATCCTGGCAGGCAATACGGCGACACTGTTGCTGGTGCTGTCTCTGGTAGTCGTATTCCTGTGCCTCGCAGCCCTGTACGAGAGCTGGTCCATTCCTGTGGCCGTGCTGCTGGTGGTGCCGATCGGCATCCTGGGCGCGCTGAGCTTCTCGATGCTGCGCGGCCTGCCCAACGACCTGTATTTCAAGATCGGCATGACCACAGTCATTGGACTGGCGGCCAAGAACGCCATCCTGATCATCGAGTTCGCGGTGGAGCAGCGTCGTGAGGGCAAGACCTTGCGCGATGCCGTGATCGAAGCCTGCCGCCTGCGTTTCCGCCCGATCCTGATGACCTCCTTCGCCTTCATTATGGGCGTGATGCCGATGGCCATTTCCACCGGTGCCGGCGCCAACGCACGCCATGCCATCGGCACCAGCGTCATCGGCGGCATGGTGTTCGCCACCTTGATCGGCTTGCTGCTGATCCCGGTGTTCTTCGTGATCGTGCGGCGCATGCTGGGCGACAAGCTGGATGAGCCGTCCAAGGAATATCTGGCGCACAAGAACCAACCTGCGCCGCGCTGACTACGCAGTATTCCGTGACACAAGGACCCCGGCATTGCCGGGGTTTTTTTCGTGTAGAGCAGCGGCCAGTTCCACGCATGCACCACTTGCCTCCAACACATAGCGCTGCTGTGCTCCAGTTTCACTTGTGCCACAGCCAAATCGACCGGAAAGGTCGAACACCTGTCCTTGCACTGCTCCTCTGCTTGCTGGACGTATGCAATCGAAAATAAACGGGCACCAACAAGCGCAGCGGCTGGTCGCGTCAGCGCTGTTTACTCCTGCTACGGACAGGACTTGAGGGAGAAGGCGAGTTCCCCGGAGGCAAATTCGCCACCGGCATTCGGGTCGGCATGAGCAGCGTTGCACGGTCTACAGAAGAAACCCCTAGCCTGGCAGGGCATTTTCTATTACCGAAAAGCGTCGGAATGACCCTGCTCCATTGGTCAACCCCGGACACATTACACGCGCCTCATGCCCTGACAGACCCGCGCTTGAGCCGCTGCTCAAATCAAGCACCTCATGCGTTGTTACGCCGGCTTTGCTCGTTTGCTCTCTGGATGAAAGCCAAAAGCAGGAAAGTGACCCCGACGCTATTGGACGATCAACGCAGGCCGGTCTCGTTCCGCGCAATGACCAGTCGCTGGATTTCCGAGGTGCCTTCATATATCTCGGTGATCTTGGCATCACGGAAGTAGCGCTCCAGCGGCATTTCCTTGGAATAGCCCATGCCGCCATGAATCTGCACTGCCTGATGGGTGATCCACATCGCGGCTTCGGATGCAGTGAGCTTGGCGATGGCGGCCTCGTTGCTGAAACGCTGACCCTGGCCCTTCACCCATGCGGCGCGCAGGGTGAGCAACATGGCAGCATCCAGCTTGCACTTCATGTCGGCGATCTTGGACTGGGTCATCTGGAAGGTGCCGATGGGCACGCCAAACGCCTTGCGCTCTTTCACGTACGCAAGAGTGGCTTCATACGCTGCACGCGCGATACCAATGGCCTGCGACGCGATGCCGATGCGGCCTGCGTCCAGAACGCCCATTGCGATCTTGAAGCCCTGCCCGTCAACACCCAACACATCTTCGGCAGCCACTACATAGTCCTGGAATTCGATCTCGCAGGTAGCGGATGCGCGAATGCCCAGCTTGGGTTCGGTTTTTCCACGATGGAAACCGGGGTTGGCCGTATCGACCAGGAATGCAGTAACACCACGTGCGCCCTTTTCGGGGTCGGTCATGGCAAACAACACGATGTATTTTGCAACCGGACCCGATGTAATCCAGCTCTTCTTGCCGTTGATCACGTAGCTTCCATCGGGCTGCTTGCTGGCGCGGCAACGCATCGCAGTCGCATCGGAACCGGACTGCGGTTCGGTCAGCGCAAAGGCGCCGATCTCCCGGCCCTCGGCAATGGCACGCACGTATTTCTGCTTCTGTTCCTCGGTGCCATTCAGCAGGATGCCGTTGCAGAACAGGGAATTGTTGACCGACATGATGGTGGAATGCGCGGCATCACCCGCCGCGATCTCGATCATGGCCAGCACGTAGCCAATCGTGTCCATGCCGGCGCCGCCGTATTCCTCGGGCACTTCGATGCCCATCAGGCCGTTCTCGCCCAGCAGGCGGATATTCTCCAGTGGAAACTCGCCCAGACGGTCGAAGTGTTCCGCGCTCGGCGCGATCTTTTCCTGGGCGATGCGGCGCGCCACATCCTGGATCATCAATTGTTCTTCGGTGAATCCAAAGTCCACGGCAAATCCTTACTGTCAGCATGTGCGGGCATTGTAACGGGCCACCCTACGCCTACGTACGCAACTTGACCCGGAAGGGATGCGGGCGGACAATATCCTTACATCGCGATAGGAAGATATATATATGGATCTGGAAGCCTGGTCGACCCGGCTCAAGGTATTTGCCGACGCCACGCGTGTGCGTCTGCTGGTGCTGCTGGCGGGTGAAGAACTGACCGTCGCCGAACTTTCCTCAATCACCCAACTGGCCCAGCCGCGCGTGTCCACGCACCTGGCCAAGCTCAAGGAAGCCGGCCTGGTCCGTGACCGTCGCGCCGGCGTATCGGCCTACTACCGTTTCGACGAAGACAACCTGGACCATGCCCAGCGCGAACTCTGGCGCAGCCTGCGTGAAGGCAGTGACGACCCGTTGCTGCGCCAGGATGCCGAACGCGTGCCCTCGGTGCTGGCCTCCCGTGCCGCCGAACAGAACTGGGCCGACAGCGTGGCCGGTGACATGGAGCGCCATTACTCGCCCGGCCGCACCTGGGAAGCGCTTGCGCGTACTGCATTGCCGCTGCTGGAAACCGGCGACGTGCTTGATATTGCCTCCGGTGATGGGGTGCTGGCCGAGCTGCTTTCTCCGCATGCACAGCGGTACATCTGCATCGACACCAGCACGCGCGTGGTGGCAGCGGCCGGCGAGCGCCTGCGTCGCTTTCCGAATGTCGAAGTCCGCGAGGGTGACATGCATGCCCTGCCCTTCAAGGACAACTGTTTCGATCTGGTGGTGCTGATGCATGCCCTCACCTATTCCGCCAAGCCGGGCCAGGCGGTTGCCGAAGCCGCCCGCGTGCTCAAGCGTGGCGGACGACTGTTGCTGAGCAGCCTGGCCAAGCACGAGCACCAGGCCGCGGTGCTGGCCTATGGGCATCTCAACCTGGGCTTCAGCGACAAGGAGCTGCGCAGGTTCGCGGAGAAATCCGGATTGCAGGTTTCCAACTTGGGCACGGTGACGCGTGAGCGACGCCCACCACATTTTGAAGTGATTTCGCTGATCGGTATCAAGCCATGAAGCGCTTGCCGTGGCTGAACCCTGCACGTGCCGAAGCGCTGCAAAAAGCGCTTTCCGAGCGCATCCTGATCATTGATGGCGCAATGGGCACCATGATCCAGCGCCACCGCCTGGAAGAAGTCGATTACCGCGGTGAACGTTTCGTCGATGGCTTCGACAGCATCCATGTGCACGACGGGCAATGCGGCCACGACCTCAAGGGCAATAATGACCTGTTGCTGCTGAGCAAGCCGGACGTCATCGCGGGCGTACATACCGAATACCTGGAAGCCGGTGCTGACCTGGTTGAAACCAATACCTTCAATGCCACGTCCATCAGCCAGGCCGACTATCACCTGGAACACCTGGTCTACGAACTCAACAAGGAAGGCGCACGCGTCGCCCGCGCCTGCTGCGATGCTGTGGAAGCCAAGGAAGCAGGCGAAGGCAAACCGGACAAGCCGCGCTTCGTGATCGGCGTGCTGGGACCGACCAGCCGCACTGCTTCGATCAGTCCTGACGTCAACGACCCAGGCTACCGCAACACCAGCTTCGACGAGCTGCGTGAGACCTATCGCGAAGCCATCGAAGGTCTGATCGACGGCGGCGCCGACACTATCATGGTGGAAACCATCTTCGACACGCTCAACGCCAAAGCAGCGTTGTATGCAATCGAGGAAGTATTCGAACAACGGGGCGGGCGCCTGCCGGTGATGATCTCCGGCACGATCACCGATGCCTCGGGACGCACGCTTTCCGGGCAAACCGCAGAGGCGTTCTATGCCTCCGTGGCACACGGCCTGCCTTTGTCGGTGGGCCTGAACTGCGCGCTGGGCGCCAAGGACCTGCGCGAGCACGTTGAAACCCTGTCGCGTATCGCCGATGGCTACGTCAGTGCGCACCCCAATGCCGGGCTTCCCAATGCGTTTGGCGAATACGATGAAACCCCCGAGGAAATGGCGGAGACCCTGA
>JBDTZK010000450.1:0-2675 GCA_040005195.1 Pseudoxanthomonas sp. | reverse complement strand
TTCAATGCCTGCCTGGGTACGCCATCGCGCAAGGCGTTGCGCTCTTCCATGCTGAAGTCCTTGACCAGGTCCCATGCCGCATCCAAGGCAGTCTGGTCGTACAGCAATCCGACCCAGAACGCGGGCAGCGCGCACAAACGGCCCCAGGGCCCACCATCGGCGCCGCGCATTTCCAGGAACTTCTTCATGCGCACTTCGGGGAATGCGGTGGTCATGTGGTCGGACCAGTCGGTCATCGTGGGCAGCGCGCCGGGCAGTGCCGGCAACTTTCCCGCCATGAAATCGCGGAAACTCTGGCCCGAACAATTCACGTATTCGCCGTTGCGGTAGCTGAAGTACATGGGGACGTCGAGCAGATAGTCGACATAGCGCTCGTAACCGAAACCGTCTTCGAACACGAAGTCGAGCATGCCGGTGCGATCGTTGTCGGTGTCGGTCCAGATGTGCGACCTATAGCTCTGATAGCCGTTGGGCTTGCCTTCGGTAAACGGCGAATCAGCAAACAACGCGGTGGCGATGGGTTGCAAGGCAAGCGACACGCGAAACTTCTTCACCATGTCCGCTTCGCTGGAGAAATCCAGGTTGACCTGCACGGTGCAGGTACGTTTCATCATGTCCAGGCCGAGTGTGCCGACCTTGGGCATGTAGTTGCGCATGATCTGGTAGCGGCCCTTGGGCATCCATGGCATTTCATCGCGCGTCCACTTGGGCTGGAACCCCATGCCCAGGAAGCCGAGCTGCAATTCATCGGCGACCGTCTTCACTTCAGTCAGGTGCGTGCCGACTTCACTGCAGGTCTGGTGGATGTTTTCCAGCATGCCGCCGGAAAGTTCCAGCTGGCCCGCCGGCTCCAGCGTGACTGACGCGCCGTCGCGCAACAGGGCAATGACGTGGCCGTGCTCTTCGACAGGCTCCCAGCCAAAGCGGGTCAGGCCCTTGAGCAGCGCCTCGATACCGCGCTCGCCCTCGAAAGTCGGGGGACGCAGGTCATCAAGGCGGAAGCCGAACTTCTCGTGCTCGGTGCCGATGCGCCACGCAGACCGGGGTTTCTCCCCCGAAGCGATGTAGTCGACCAACTGGTTGCGGTCGGTGACGGGTGTATCCGCAACGTGGCTGGGGCTGGACAAGGGCAAGTGCTCGGCGCTGGGGTGGACGATGTGGGGCGTGCAGGCCGCCATCGCAAGGGCCGCACTATAGCCCGCACGGCCAAGTGCCAGCGTTGCCGTGCCGCCGTTACTGTGTTCCGTCCATGCCAAGGGCTGCCAACCCTGCGGGCGCCAACCCTCTGGCACCAGACGCGGTACGCTGACCCCGTTGATCTTCACGACGAGGCCGTATGCGCAGCAAGCATCGCGAAATGCACCGCTCGCACCGCGCCGGTTGGCTACGCGCCTCCGTGCTCGGTGCCAACGATGGCATCGTATCGGTGGCCGCACTGGTGGTGGGCGTCACTGCGAGCGGTGCCGGGCACGACACCATTCTGATGACTGGTGTGGCGGGGCTGGTTGCCGGGGCCATGTCCATGGCGGCAGGCGAATACGTGTCCGTCCAATCGCAGGCCGATGCCGAACGGGCGGATCTGGCGCTGGAGAATAGAGAGCTTGCCGAAGATCCGGCCACAGAATTGGTAGAGCTGGAAAATATCTACTTGCGGCGGGGCCTCACGCCCGCGCTGGCACGCCAGGTGGCTGTGGAGTTGACCGCACATGATGCCCTTGCTGCCCACGCACGCGACGAACTGGGCCTGACCGATACCTTGCGTGCACGTCCGTTGCAGGCGGCAGTGGCCTCAGCAGCTGCATTCACGGCTGGTGCGGCACTACCGATCATCGCAATACTGGTGGCGCCGCAGGGGTACATGGTGCCGGTGACCATTGCGGTCACTGTGGCCAGCCTTATGGCCTCAGGCGCACTGGCAGCTTATGCGGGCGGCGCAGGCAGGTTGCGTGGCGCGCTACGGGTTGGCTTCTGGGGTGCGCTGGCAATGGCCGCTTCGCACCTCATCGGCAAACTGTTCCAGGTCAGCATGTAGGGACACCATCCGGGTTAACTGATCAGAACTCACTGATCAACTGCTGCGAATCTGGTGGCAGGCTGGCCCTGCCACGCGATCAGGCCGCTGGTTTTTCCCGGCCGAAACCCAACCATCGGTTCACCACGCCGCGCGCTTCATCCACGCCCTGCTTGGACTCGCCGGAGAACGTCTGCACACTGACCGTGTCGCCGAACTTGGCGAAAAGCTCCTTCTTCACCGCTTGCAGGCTATTGCCCTGCTGGCCGCGGCCCAGCTTGTCGGCCTTGGTCAGCAGCCCGTGCGCAGGTATGCCGCTTTCCACGGCGTAGCTGAGCATGTGCAGGTCGTATTCCTTCAGCGGATGGCGGATATCCATCACCACCACCAGGCCCTTGAGTGCCTCACGGGTACGGAAGTAGCGGTCAAGGAAGGCCTGCCAGTGGTCCTTCAACTCATGCGGCACTTTGGCGTAGCCATAGCCGGGCAGGTCCACCAGGTACTTGTCCTGCTCGACCTCGAAAAACACCAGCTGCTGGGTACGGCCGGGGGTTTTGGATACCCGTGCCAGCGAATTCTGCCGGGTCAGTGCGTTGAGCGCAGTGGACTTGCCGGCATTGGAACGCCCAGCGAAGGCCACTTCGAAGCCGGTATCGGGGGGCAA
>JBDTZK010000449.1:0-2676 GCA_040005195.1 Pseudoxanthomonas sp. | reverse complement strand
CCGGATGGATGGCGAACTTCACCTTCACCCCGCGATCCATCAGCTTCTGCGCCAGCTCCCAGATCTTGTGCTGGGCCTGGGCCACTGCCAGGCCATAACCGGGAACAATCACCACGCGTTCGGCAAAGGCCATCATCGCGGCTACGTCGCCTGCTTCGATCGGCTTCTGCGCGCCGGTGATTTCCTGCATCTCGCCACTGGCACCGCCGAAGCTGGAAAACAGCACGCCACTGATGGGACGGTTCATGGCCTTCGCCATCAGGCGCGTCAGCAGGATGCCCGCGGCGCCGACCATCATGCCGGCGATGATCAAGGTCTCGATGCCCAACACATAACCTTCGAACGCCACCGCCAGACCAGTGAACGCGTTGTACAACGAGATCACCACGGGCATGTCGGCGCCACCGATGGGCAGCGTCATCAGGATGCCCAGTGCCAGCGCAACAACGAAGAACGCGATGATCCAGGGCATGCTCAAAGTCCAGATGGCCATGCCACCCAGCACCACCGCCGCCACCGCTACCCCTGCGTTGAACCACTGCTGCCCGGCGAAGGTGTAGCGCTTGTCCATGCGTCCATCAAGCTTGGCCCAGGCGATGACCGAGCCCGAAAGGGATACCGCGCCGATGAGCGCGCCCACCACGGCCAGCACCAGCGTGACCCGTGAAGGCGAACCGCCCATTGAGGAATAGCGCAGCAGTTCCACCGCGCCGATTGCCGCCGCCGAACCGCCGCCCATGCCGTTGTACAGCGCCACCATCTGCGGCATATCGGTGATGGCCACGCGGTTGGCAGAGATCCATGCCGCCGCCGTGCCGATGGCCACGGCAGTGAAGATGAGCAGATGGTTGTGGAGCTCCGGCAGCAGGAAAGTCGCGGCGGTGGCGATCAGCATGCCCAGACCAGCCCAGCGGATGCCACTGCGCGCGGTCATCGGCGACGCCATGCGTTGCAGCCCCAGCAGGAACAGGGTGGCGGCGACCAGGTAACTCAGCTTGACGAAGATTGAAAGGATCTCGGGCGTGATCAGGTTCATGGCTTCGCTCCGGGTTTGACCGCCGGCTTCTTGGACGACTTGAACATGTCCAGCATGCGCTCGGTCACCACGTAGCCACCGGCGGCATTACCGGCACCCAGCAGTACAGCGACAAACCCGATTATCTTTTCCAGCGTGGTATCGGCGTGGCCCAGCACGATCATGGCGCCGATCAGCACGATGCCGTGGATGAAGTTGGAGCCCGACATCAGCGGGGTATGCAGGATCACCGGCACCCGCGAGATGATCACGTGGCCGGCGATCGCCGCCAGCATGAATATGTACAAGGCCACGAAACCGTCGCTCATCCACTCTCTCCCCGGGCACCGCGCCCTGCCCGGCATCATAACCGGCCCTGAATCCCTGGACAGCCGAGTCAACCCTTTGCCGCGTGCTGCGTTCCCTTCCAGGCACCCTGTCTGAAAGGATCCTCCATGAAGGTCAATCCGCTGTTGCGGTTCGCGATGTCATTGCCGGAGGCAATGGGCGGCGCCTCTGCACGTGGTCCCAGCGCTTGTATTCCACCTCATCTGATCCACCAGGCTGATCGCTTCGACCTTCTTTGCGACCACAGGCACTAAGCTGTGCTGGTGACAACACACCCTCACCCTGCCGACCTGGATCAACCGCCAGAGAGCACGCCACGCCCGGTCGCGGCGACGCTGGAACTGTTTCTGGCCGATGTCAGCACCCGTGCGTTCCGCTTCGCTGAAGCCGGCCTGCGCAGTCGCGACGATGCGCTGGATGTTGTGCAGGACGCCATGATGAAGATGCTGGGCTATCGCGAACGACCCGCGGCCGAATGGACGCCTTTGTTCTGGAGCATTCTCCGGCGCAAGATCGTGGATGTGCAGCGGCGCGGCAATTTCCGCCTGCGGTTCCTCGCGCCTGCGAGCGAGCGCAGCGAAGACAGCATGATCGACTGGGCTGATTCGGCGGCAGGACCATCGCAGGCGCATGACCAGCGCGAGGCCTATGCCAGGTTGACCGTCGCCCTGCGCAACCTGCCGACGCGACAGCGCGAGGCCTTTACCCTGCGCGTGCTGCAGGAACTGGACGTCGCGGACACCGCCAAGGCCATGGGGTGTTCGGAAGGGTCGGTCAATACCCACCTGTCGCGCGCGCGCGATGCATTACAAAAAAAACTGGAGGATTTCCGATGAGCAACAAGATGGACCGCAACGGGGTCGAACTCGATAGCGCTGGTTTCGACCGTGACATGCGCCAACTGCATGCCGCTGCGGTTGCGCATGTTTCGCCACTGACGCTGTCCCGCCTGCGCGCCGCCCGGCATTCGGCACAGACCGCGCCCAGTCGCGGTCATGCCTGGCGCTGGATGGCGGCGACCGCTTTCTCGGCTGTACTCGCAGTGGCGCTGGGAGTGCAGTTCATGCCCGGGACCGGAACCAGGCCGGGGGCGCCCCCCACGGTTGCCGCCGCAGGTAAGGACGCTGGTGATAACGACACACTGGCATCGCTGGATGAAAGCCCCGACCTTTACATGTGGCTTGCTTCATCTGAAGCCGAACTGCTGGCAATGGAGTAACAAGATGAAAACCGTCATTTCATATCCCCTGCTGTTCGCACTGCTGTTGATGGCTGGCAATACCGTGGCGCAATCGGCACCTGCTGCCGCACTG
>JBDTZK010000448.1:0-2683 GCA_040005195.1 Pseudoxanthomonas sp. | reverse complement strand
CAGTGCAGTGCGTGTGGCATCGATCTGCTGCTGCGCGGCTTGTGCCTGCTGATCGGCGCTGGCGATGCTGCTTTCGGCCTGGCGCAGCTGAAGCTGGTTATCCAGCCCTGCCTTTACCCGTTGCTCACCCAGGCCGCGCAGTTTGGAAGCGCGGTCGTGCTCGCGGTTGGCCACATCCAGCGCGGCGTAGGCCTGTGCCAATACCACATAGGTATGCGCGATGCTGGAAGACAGCGTCAGGCGCGCGGCCTGTGTATCGACTTCGGCGGCTTTGGCCTGGCCGACGGCAGCTTCGTATTGGGCGCGCTTGCCTCCCCATAAATCGAGGCCGTACTTGAAGTTCAACATCAGCACCGTACTGCCGATGTAAGAGCCGCCCAACGGCTCCGGCGCCAGCGTTTCCGGCAATTGCACACCCGAATACTGCCCGCTCGCACTCAACGTGGGTTGGCGCTCTGCATCCGCCAGCCCCGCCTGCGCCTGTGCCTTGCGCAAGCGTGCATCGGCGGCGTCCAGCGACGGTGTTCCGCGCAGGGCTTCGTTGATCAGCGCATCAAGCTGGGGATCCCCGAGCGCGGTCCACCAATCCTGGCGCGGAAACCGGGCGGCACTCAGCGTTGCGCCGGAAAGGCTGCGGCTGGAAGAAAGCGCATCGGCGTCCCGCAGCGAGCCTTTGGTTTCCAGGCCGCGGGTGCTGGCGCAACCGGCCAACAGCAAGCCGATGATCAGGGCGGAGAGCACAGGCATTGCGCTGCGCGGAGTCAGGGAATTGCGCATGGGATCAATCGTCGTTGGCGATGGGGGGCGTGAGGTTCTGCAGCACCTGGTTCAGCAGGTGGAACATCTGTTGGCGTTCGTGGTCATCCATGCCCTGCATGGCGCGGGCGCGAACGCGTTCGCCGCAGTGCTGGATGTCGGACCAGATCGCCTGGCCCGCCTCGGTCAGCACGATGTTCAACGCGCGCCGGTCATTGGGAACCGCAATGCGCTGCAACAGTCCGCGTGCTTCGAGTTTGTCCAGCAGCCGGGTCATGTTGCCGGGATTGACCTGTGCGTGGCGGGCGAGGTCGGTGGCTCCTGCGTTGGAATCGACGGCAAGGTACTGGATGGTCATGAACTGGCTGTAGGTCAGCTCATGGCCGGCACTGGCCATCTCGCGCGCCATTTCGGCCCACATGGCGTCACGCACCTGCCGGAACAGGAGGCCCATGGATTCGGGGGGGGCAGGCACTTGATTCATGGCGGGGAATATCCTCTCCCGCGCAATAGTTGTCAAGGCAAATATTGTTTCAGCAATAAAATACTGCGTTGCGGCAACTGTGGCTTATATCTGGAACGTTGGGCGCTGCGTGGACGGCCACCCAGCGAGGAGTGACAGACAATTCGCTGGTGATCATGAGCTTTGTGAGGCTGGGGCCGCAGCTTGTGCACCTCGTAGGCGTTGGTCGGGACCGCCAGAATCAGCTACCGCGACCCAACACCAGCTCAAGTACGAACTTGCTGCCGAAGAACGCCAGCAGCAGCAGCGCCATGGCCGACAGCGTCCAGCGCACCGCCTTGTTGCCGCGCCAGCCGTAGCGCCAGCGCCCCACCAGCAGCGCGCCAAAGGCCATCCATGACAGCACGCTGAGCACGGTCTTGTGCACCAGATGCTGGGCGAACAGGTTTTCCACAAACAGCACCCCGGTGAGCAGCGTCGCCGTCAGCAGCAGGAAGCCCACGCTGATCGTGCGGAACAGCAGCTCTTCGAGTTCGGTCAGCGGGGGCAGGGCACGCAGCCAGGCATGGAATTGGCGTCGTCGCAGCGCGCGTTCCTGCGCCCACAGCATCAGCGCGAGCAGGGCGGCGATGGCCAACGTGGCATAGGCCAGCAACGCCATCCAGGCGTGGAGCTGCAGGCGCCAGTCAAGCCCGCGGGAAGGCTCATGCCCGTACAGGTGATAGATGAGCAGGAGTGCCGCGGCCAGAGGGAAGGACAGCACGCCCAGGCCCGACATCCGTCCCTGCGCGCCCGACGCGGCGGCCAAGGCCGAGGCCTGGAGCCAGATCGTCGATCCGACGGTCTCCAACCGTGACTTCGACGCCCTGGTGGCCGGGCTGTGGACACCGGGCCAGGAAGACCTCTGCGTGCCGTACTTCGACCGGTACCTCGAGGACGCCCCCAGGGTCGCCGGGCGTAGCCAGAGCTTCGCCGCGGACATCGCCTTCGCAGTGCCCCGGATCCCCATGTCGCTGGCGCGGCTGGAGTCGTTCCGCGACCGGCTGGAGGCCGCGTCCGCGGCCACCGACAGCACCGTGCTGCGCCGGGGCTGGCGTGACCGGGTCGACGACTACGACGTGGCGCTGCTCGTACGACGTACGGACTGAACGCCCTAGGCGTGGCCCTCGAACATCGAGGTGACCGAGCCGTCCTCGAACACCTCGCGGATGGCGCGTGAGAGCAGCGGCGCGATCGACAGGCAGGTCAGCTTGTCGAAGCGCTGCTCGTCGGACATCGGCAGGGTGTTGGTCACCACGATCTCGGTGACCGAGCTGTTCTTGAGCCGGTCCACAGCGGGCCCGGACAGGATCGGGTGGGTGGCCGCGATCACCACGCCCGCGGCGCCGTCGTTCATCAGCGCCTCGGCCGCCTGCACGATGGTGCCGCCGGTGTCGATCATGTCGTCGACCAGCACGCAGATCC
>JBDTZK010000447.1:0-2686 GCA_040005195.1 Pseudoxanthomonas sp. | reverse complement strand
GCCTCGTCGGCGGCCACGCTGATCACGGCGTAGCCAATGGGCAGGCCATGTTCCTGCAGGATCCACGCCGGATAACCCGCAGCCAGACAATCGCGCAAAATGCCGCGCGTCCACGGGAACGGATAGGCCCGCACTTCGATCGCCATCACCACGTCGAGATCGGATTCACGCATCGAACGCAGGGATGCATTCGCTGACAGGGAATCGACCGCGACCGCACTCATGGCAGTTGTTGCCTGCGCAGCGCGCGCAACTGCGGCCACAGCGCCCGTTTGGCTGCGGGATTGCCGCGCAGCTCGGCCGACGACGGCCAACGCGCCATGATCTGCGCCGCGCCTTCCGCAGCCGGATTGCAGCCCGAGGCACGGATCAATGCGAAATGCAGCTTGTCAGGCAGTCGCGAGGTCGCACGGCGTGGTGTTTCGGCCGTGCGCGTGGGCGCATCGTGGCCCGAATCAGGCGCGCGGCGAAGCGGTGGCGGCGCAGCCGGGGTGGCCGCGCGAAATGCGGGGGCTTGGGCCACGGGTTTGTCGGCCACCACCACGGCTGCAGCCGGCGCTTCCGCCGAGCCGGGTACATACAGCGTATGACCGAGCGCGGTCAGCCACTCATGTTGCTGCGACGACCACAGTTCGCTCATCTGCCCGTTTCCGGGGTCTTGCGCCAACGGCGCCACACCCACAATCCCGGGCCGGAACCTGCGTAAATGACGCCGATGGCCAGCAAGGCGCGCGGCAGGTCCATGGCCAGGACCGCAATCACCACCGGCACCAGCAACAGCACATAAAAAGGAATGCGGTCGGCCTTCGCCCCGCCCTCGCCCGAGCCTTTGAAGCTCCAGAAGCGGATCCGGCTGACCATCAACAGGGCAGACACGATAGTCACGCCCAATGCCACGAAGCGCAGTTCCTCACCGCTCCAGCCCAGGTCACCATCGGCGAACGCCCACACGAAGGACATCATCAGTCCTGCCGCCGCGGGACTGGCCAGACCGATGAACCAGCGCTTGTCCACGCTGCCTACCTGGGTATTGAAGCGGGCCAGACGCAAGGCCGCGCACGCCGCGTACAGGAACGCGATCGCCCAGCCCACGCGACCCATGACGCTGCTGTCGAACTTCAGGTATGACAAGGACCAGTGGTACATCACCAGCGCTGGCGCCATGCCGAAGCTGACCAGATCAGCCAGCGAGTCGTACTGCACGCCGAATTCGGTGCTGGTGCCGGTCAGCCGGGCCACGCGTCCATCAATACCGTCCATCACAGCAGCAATGAAGACCGCCACCGACGCATGCACGAACTGCCCGTTGGCCGCGGCGATGATCGCGTAGAAGCCGGCAAACAGGCCGGCAGTGGTGAACAGGTTGGGTAGCAGGTAGATGCTGCGCGAACGCGGCGGTTTGGTGTTTTCGTCCATGCGTCGCAGTTTAGCCCAAGCAGGCGACTTGCCAGCCCGCCCCGGCAGTGCTGCAATCACGGGCCTCCCCCGATCTCCCCTTGTCCGTTCACCCCTTGTCCCCTTTCTGGAGGCCGCCATGCGTGCCCTGCCCACATCGCCACCCCTGACCCGCGCCCTTGCGTTGCTGCTGCTGGCCAGCGCCTGCTCGCCTGCCTTGGCCCAGAAGGTCTATCAGTGGAAGGACGCCGCGGGCGTCAGCCATTATTCCGACAGCCCCCCGCCCAACCAGCAGGTCAAGGACCGTCGCATCGACAATCGCGGCGAACCCATCGCCGAAACGGCGGCGGCAGGCAAGTCCATCGAGAACCCGCAATGCACCACCGCCAAGCTGAATTTGCAGCTGCTGGCAGGCAAAAGCGCCGTGCAGCAGGACACCGACGGCGACGGCAAGCCCGACAAAACCCTGGGTGAGGACGACCGCAGCAACCAGCGCGATCTCGCCAGCGCTGCAGTCAAAGCCTACTGCACGCCCGCGCCTGCCGCCTGAGCCGATGCGTTTGACCTGGGCCATCGTCGCCGGCCTGTTGCTGGGCATCGGCGTGGCCTGGTGGCTGTCACGCGAGGCGCCCGCCAACCGGCAGGCCCGCGAACAACGCGCGCAACAGGCAGCAGCAGCCCAGGCCCGTGACGCGCGGCAGTCGCTGTACCGCTGGCGCGACGCCGCCGGCGTGCTGCAGATCACCGACAAGCCGCCCGCGAACCGGCGCTATGAGCGGCTGGACCGTGTGTCAGACCCGGGCATCGAAGTGAAGGGTGACAGGTCTGAATAGCTGAAAAGCCGCAATGTCCGGCCGCAGCTGGCAAAATGCCGGTTCCCCCTTCGTTGTGAACCGCCTGCCGATGCGCCTGTCGCAATTCCACCTCCGCACCAGCAAGGAAACCCCTGCCGACGCCGAGATCATCAGCCACCAGCTGATGCTGCGTGCCGTCATGGTCCGCAAGCTGGCCTCGGGCCTGTACACCTGGTCGCCACTGGGCCTGCGCGTGCTGCGCAAGGTGGAAGCGGTGATCCGCGAGGAAATGAACCGCGCTGGCGCCATTGAGTTGCTTATGCCCACTATCCAGCCGCGCGAGCTGTGGGATGAAACCGGGCGCTGGGAAAAATTCGGCAACCAGTTGCTGAAGATCAAGGACCGCAAGGAAGCCGAGTACTGCTACAGCCCGACCGCCGAGGAAGCCATCACCGACTTCGCGCGCCAGGAACTGGCCAGCTACAAGCAGCTGCCGG
>JBDTZK010000446.1:0-2692 GCA_040005195.1 Pseudoxanthomonas sp. | reverse complement strand
GATGCCTTCAAGGTCTTCGCCGCGCTCGATCATGTAGCTGCGTAGCGCACCGGCAGCGGCTGCCATCAGCACATCGTTGACCGTGCAGTCGCAGGCGCGCCCCACGGCTTTTACTTCGTCCAGATCCAGCGGCTCGGCCCAGGCCACGCGCTTGCTGACGCCCAGCTTGCCGCGAAGCATCGTCGGCGGGTCGTCCGGAAGTGCAAGTGCTGCCAGCAGTTCGCGACCGATCTCACCACCCTCCTTGGCCAGCATCGTGGCAAGGGTCGGATCCCGGTACATCTCCATGCCTTTGTCGACCACCTTGCCGCCGATCTTCATGTAGCGGTCCATGGCACCTACGCGACGCACGACTTCGGCGCCATCCTGTTTCAGCCATGCCTCGCGCAGCGCGCTGTTCTTCTCCGGCTTGCGTGTGGTGTCGGTCAATGACAGCAGCACCTGCACCAGTGCAATGCCATCGGCATAGCTGTGGTGAATGCGGGCGACCAGCGCCGACCCGCCGCCGTATTTTTCGACCAGGTGGAATTGCCAAAGTGGCTTCGACTTGTCCAGCGGCGTGGAGGCCATCTGGCTGACGAAGCACTCGAAGGCTTTCTTTTCCGATTTCGTGTCTGTGCGCCCGGGCAGCGCGGTCATGCGCACATGCCAGTCCAGATCGAAGTGCTCGTCCTCCAGCCAAGCCGCGCCGGCAGGCGTGTCGACTGCCTTCTGCATGAAACGGGGATAAGCCAGGAAGCGCTTGCTGATCACTTTCTTCAAAGTATCGAGCGCCATCGGCTCATCCAGCATCAGCACGCCGGTGATCATCATCGGATTGGTGGGACGTTCCATGCGCAACCAGGCGGTATCCACCCGCGACATGGGTTCCTTGCGCGGCTTTCGCGGCGCTTTCTTCGTTGCCATGGTGATCTCCTCTCCCGCGTCGAGTGAAGCACGTGGCGGCGAAGGGCGTCAACGCGATTCGGAAGGCGCGCTGCGCTTGTAGGCGGCCAGTGCTGCATCACGACCGGCGGCAAGGTCGACCATGGGCGCGCTTGGATACGAAGGTGCCAGGCGTCTGGCGAGGTCGGCATGCAACCAGGGTGCGAAGCGTGCCGCAACCGGCAACGCCGCCAGCTCAGGCACCCATCGGGCAATGTAGATGGCCGCAGGATCAAACTTCTGCGATTGCGTGACCGGGTTGAAAACGCGGAAGTACGGTGACGCATCTGCACCTGTTCCCGCAACCCATTGCCAGCCGAGGGTGTTGTTGGCCAGATCGGCATCGACCAGCGTGTCCCAGAACCAGCGTGCGCCATGCAACCAATGCTGGCGCATGTGCTTGGTCAGCCAGCTGCCGACGATCATGCGCACACGGTTGTGCATGTATCCCGTCGTCCACAGTTCACGCAATCCGGCATCGACGATCGGCACGCCCGTGTTTCCGCGCTGCCAACGTTGCAGCGCGCAGGTATCGGACTTCGCCCATTCAAATTGCTCGAACCGGGGATTGAGGTTGCCGGTGGTCGTTTGCGGAAAGTGATGCAGCAGGTGGTAGGCAAATTCCCGCCACCCCAGTTCACGCACATAGGCATCCACGTCCGCACCATTGGAGGCACTGCGTACTTTTTCCAGCTCGGCGGTGATCCTCCACGGTGCGACTTCGCCGAAGTGCAAATGCGGGGACATCAGTGAAGTACCGGTCCTGTCCGGTCGGTCACGATCACTGCGATAACCACGCAACGCGCCATCGATGAAAACTTCCAGCGCTTCATGTGCACCGGCTTCACCTGGGTGCCAGCCAAGCCAGAAATCCCTGTCCCAGCCAAGCGCCGGGAGCAGCCCCAGCGTGTCCAGTGCCACGTCGGCATAGTTGGCGTCGACGCCAGGTAACGCTGACGGAGCTGGATGAAGTGACTGGGGGCGAAGCTGGCTCAGCGCATTCCGCCAGAACGGCGTGAATACCTTGTACGGGCCACCTTGTTGCGTCGAAATCGACCACGGCTCGAACAACAAGGCCCCGTTGAAGCTTTCGACGTGAATGCCCTGCTCTTTCAGCTTGCGTTTGATCGTGGCATCGCGCGGCTGCGTTGCGGGCTCGTACTTGCGGTTCCAGAACACCGCCTTGGCGCCGCTCTGGGTAATCAGCGTTTCGAGCGCGTGCTGGCTGGGGCCCCGCCGTATCAGCAAGCGCGAACCCTTGGCGCGCAGGTCGGCATCCAGTGCGGCAAGTGAATGATGCCGCCAAGCTTCCGAAGCCGCGCCTGGCGCCCAGTCACCTTCTTCCTCAGGCGCATGGATGTAGACGCAGAGCGGTGAGAATCCGCTTTCGAGCGCAGCCTGCAACGCCGGGTTGTCCGCCAGCCTCAGGTCGTTGCGAAACCAGACAATGGCGTTAGACGACACTGCTATCAAGCTTCGACGAAGGGGATGCGGCGGGTCATCAGGTCCATCGAGACGCGCCCCCACACATCACCGCATTCGTCCGCCATGACGAGTGCCCTGTCTCGCGCGCCCGGAGCGCGCTGACGCGCGACTGCCAGGTTATGGCGAAGATCGTTTAAATGCATGGTGGCAACGGCTGGTCGCGGCATGCGCGCATTTTAACGGGCGAGATGTTCAATGTCCGTAGCGGTCCCTGACCACGCTGCCGTGGTGCGGGGCAATGTGGTTATCCCAGGCGCGGCAGGAGTGACAGGCCATGCACCGC
>JBDTZK010000445.1:0-2694 GCA_040005195.1 Pseudoxanthomonas sp. | reverse complement strand
GGCCGCGCGTGCCGGCATCGCGGTGGTCGGTATCGACTACGCGCTGTCGCCCGAAGTGCATTACCCCGTGGCGCTGGAGCAGGTCATCGACGTGGTGCGCTGGCTGCAATCCAACGGCGGCAAACACGGACTGGACGCCAGCCGCCTGGCACTGGGTGGCGATTCGGCCGGCGGCAACCTGACCACTGGCGCGCTGCTCGCCCTGCGCGATGCAGGCGAAGGCCATCGCGTCTCCGCCGCATTGAACTACTACGCAGGCTATTCCCCGGACTGCTCGCCGCATTCGCGCCGACGCTACGGCAGCGACGCGGACATGCTGAGCGCGGCCGAGGTCGATACGTTCTGGAACCAGTACATCTCCACGCCAGCGGACCGCAACGACCCTTATACGCACGGCCTGCTCGCCAATGTTGAAGGACTGCCACCATTTTTTATTGGCGTGGGCGAATGCGACGTGTTGGCCGAACAGAACCTGACCATGGCCGGCAAGTTGTTGGCCGCTGGCGTGGGGGTGGACGTCAAACTCTACAAAGGCGCACCGCACAGCTTCATCGAAGCGGTAGCTGTATCAGCCACGGCCAGGCAGGCACTCGAGGATGGCGCCGTTTTTCTCCGCAAGACATTCGGCCTCACTCGCACTGCAGCGTCGGTGTGCGATGAGTCGATGTGCGATGAGGATCCCGGCCTGCGCAGAGCCAGCAATCTCTAGATTGATGATGGCGCCAGACAAGCGGGTCGCGACCAGATTCAGACGATCCAAAGCGCACAGTCACCGTAAAATTTACCGGCCCCAAATAGCTAATTATTCTTTCTGGGGCCGGCACCAACGTCTGCTTGCACGTTGATTCCTGTGCAGCGGATATCCAGTCGGCCGTGACACTGGAGAATGACGCGCCCGCTGGGGGTCGCGTCCTTCGATATCAGCGTGGGCTGATCTTTTTTATCGGGCCACTCTTTTGCTTGATCTGTTCGATGTAGTTGTAAATGGTGAAACGACTGACCCCCAATGCCGCTGCCACTTGCTCCACGCTGTTGCGAATCAGGAACAAGCCGCGTTGCATCATCGCCTCGACGGCGTACATCTTCTCTTCCTTGTTCATCATTTCCGGCGGCTTCATGAAGCGCTTCACCGCGTCGTCGATGATCTCCTGCATGATCACGTCCAGCGCGACCTCACCGTTGGGCGCATCCACCCGGTGCGGCTGTGCCTTCTTGTGAAGCATCTGCTCCAGCCAGCCATGCGCCATCTCGAAAACCGTCATGTCGGCGTTGAGGCATAGCGCAGCGACAGGCACGCCATCATGGTCACGGAAAAGCAGAGTCCCGGAACGTAGTCGCCGCCCGGAAGCATTGGTGGTCTGATACTCGTCCACGATCGAACAAGTGATCTGCCCCGTCCTCGAAACGTCACGGTATAGCTCTCTGAATCCAGCATCCTCGCGTGGCCCGCTGAGGATGGGATCACCAACGCTTCTCCCTGTGACGTGGCCATTGGCGATAGCCAATACGGAAGCCCCAGGCGTCGAAAGGTCGTGGAGGACAACTTCGACATTGTCGCCGATCATCCTGCCAAACAGCTCGACCACAGGCTTGAGCAATTCGAAGAGGCCCTGCACTTCAATCACGGCGCCGATGCCACCCGAATCCGCTGCCCTTTCCACATTCGGCACTACCGCTGAATCGGCTGCACTTTTCTTTGCCTTCGCCATCGCGTCGTGTCTTTCCTGGGTTAGTGCGGTGATGGCCTGCAACGTCTCGGTTGCCGCTGCCAACGGAGGCTGGAGTGTAAATCCGCGCCATGTCCGTCGGTCAATCCTAACGCCCGCAGGCTTGACATACAATTTATTTTGAGATATCAACAATTTGTTGAAGCGGTGATTTGCCCTGAGTGAGGGGAGCTGCTTGAACAATAGGGTGCACATTCCATGTACCGGACTGCTACGGGGATATCGAGCAAGCACATGTCTATGCTTTTGCCGCATTTGAAATCGCACTTGCCCGTGGCGCCCGGGCTGCCGGCGCCCTCGACCCGTTCATGGAAGGCGCTGCGATGGCCCTCGCTTGGGCGGCCTGCGTTCAAAGGCGCCCTCGCCAATGGGCCTTTCCATGGCTGGAGTTGGCCCATGCGCAGTCGCATTGCGGGAAACAATGCAAATCCCGGGAGAATCATGACTGCCAACTTCACACAAGCGCTGGCCCTGTTACTCGCCATGCACTCGGTCACGGTCAACGCCAAAGAGCCAGCCTCCATCGGCCCGGTGACGCTGGACAAGGTGACGATTGATACTCCCATCACCACGCATCATCGTGGTCTCTTCAACCATCAGCGCGTTGCCTATGACGCAACGGTTGAAGCGTTTACAGCGACCGCAATTGATGGGAAACCAGCAGCACGGCTGGTTTCCACGTCTTACGTAGCCACACCAGGCAGCGTCGAGAGACCGGTCATCTTCGCCTTCAATGGTGGTCCGATTGCCGCCAGCACACCACTGCACTTCGGCCTGCTCGGGCCGAAGCGGTTGGATGTCCCGGATGATCTCAACGCAAGCGCCTCCACGTTCAAGCTGATCGACAACGCCTACTCGCCACTGGACGTAGCGGACATCGTGATCTTCGATCCAGCCAGCACTGGCTACAGCAGAGTCGTCGATGGCGTGCAACCTTCCAGCCAGTTCTCGACGCAAGCGGATGCAC
>JBDTZK010000051.1:0-9027 GCA_040005195.1 Pseudoxanthomonas sp. | reverse complement strand
CTGCTGCAGGCCGTGCTCGGCGCCGTGCTGCTGCAGCCGTGGTCGACCTGGACCATCGTCGGTGTCACCAGCGGCTGCTTCATCTGGCTCACCGTCTCGTACAACGAGATCGGCTTCGCGATGCCGAGCCACGGCCACGCGCAGACCCGAATCTTCGACCTGCATATCTTCGGCATGTTCATCTGCTTCCTGCTCGCCGCCGTGCTGCTGGTGCTGTTCGTCACCCGCATCACTCGAAACCTGCGCGACCAGGACCTGCGGCTCGCCGAACTGCGCCAGCAGTCCGCGGAGGAAGAGCACATCGTCCGGATGGGGCTGCTGGCGTCGGGCGCCGCGCACGAACTCGGCACGCCGCTGGCCACACTCTCGGTGATCCTGGGTGACTGGCGACGCATGCCGCCTTTCACCGAACAGCCTGAACTGCAGCAGGAAATCGACGAGATGCAGACCCAGCTCACGCGCTGCAAGACGATCGTCACCGGCATCCTGCGCTCGGCGGGTGATGCGCGCGGCGAGGCGCCGGTGGAAACCACGGTCAATGCGTTTCTGGATGAACTGGTGGACGAGTGGCGCAGCACTCGCGCGGTGCAGGGCTTCGAATACCGCAACAGTTTCGGCGCCGACCTGCCCATCATCTCCGACTGGGGCCTGAAGCAGATGATCCACAACGTACTCGACAACGCGCTGGAAGCGTCGCCGGCGTGGGTGGGTTTATATGCATCCCGCGACCAGGGGCGACTGGTGCTGCGGGTACGTGATGCCGGTCCGGGCTTCGCGCCGGCGATGCTGGCCGAATTCGGCAAGCCTTACCAGTCCAGCAAGGGAAGACCTGGTGGCGGCCTGGGCCTGTTTTTGTCGCTCAACGTCGCGCGCAGCCTGGGCGGCAGCATTGCCGCACTCAACCGGGAGGAAGGCGGCGCGGTCGTGACCATGCTGCTGCCGCTGTCGGCGATCACCCATGGAGAAACCCACGATGACGACCTTGCCTGAGCAGACTCCGCCAACGTCACGGCGTCTGCTGGTGGTGGAAGACGATGAAGCTTTCGCGCGCACGCTGTGTCGTTCTTTCGAGCGTCGCGGTTACGAAGTGCGCGCGGCGACCACCATGGACGACGTGCATGCGTTGCTGCCCGACTGGTCGCCCGAGTACGCCGTGGTGGACCTGAAGCTGGCCGCGGGCAGTTCCGGACTGGCCGCGGTGCAGGCGCTGCACGCGCATGACGCCGGCATGCTGATCGTGGTGCTCACCGGTTACGCCAGCATCGCCACCGCGGTGGAGGCGATCAAGCTGGGCGCCTGCAATTACCTGGCCAAGCCTTCCAACACCGACGACATCGAAGCCGCATTCAACAACGCCCAGGGCGATGCCACGGTGGGACTGACCCAACGCCCTACGTCCATCAAGACGCTGGAGTGGGAACGCATCCACGAGACGCTGGCCGAAACCGATTTCAATATCTCCGAAGCCGCGCGCCGCCTTGGCATGCACCGCCGCACCCTGGCGCGCAAGCTCGGCAAACAGCGGGTCAAGTAGGTCGCGTGATTGTTCAACAGGGAAAGGGTTCGCTACCATGCTGGTGGAATGAACCTGTTTTCCCGCCGCCAATGGATCAAGCTGCTGCGCCTGCCCGCGCTGGCCTTGCTCGTGCTTGCGGTGCTGGTGAATCCGGTACTCGCTGCGGTCGGCGATCTGCACGAATCCAGCCAAGGCAGCGGCGCGCATGCGCAGCCGGGCGAAGCCCACGACCATGAGAGCGCCGCTGATGCCACGACAGGTGGTGAAGAAAAAGGCATCGATTTCCTGCATGCGCTGATGCATGCCGCACACTGTTGCGGTCACCTGACCGCCATTCTCTCCAGCGCATGGGTTGCTCCCGCGTTGCTGTTCTCCACCCGCGTACCGGTGCCGGACTTCGCCGCACCGCACTCGCCCCCACGCACCGATCCTTTCCGTCCTCCCATCGCGATCTGATGCTTCACCGGCCGTCGTGCCGGCCTTTCGTCATTGATCCTTTGGAGACACTCCCATGTGGTTGCGTTCGACGGCACTTGCCGTCTTCGCGGCTGTGTCCTGCCTGTCGGCAGCGGCGCAGTCGCCTGAAACATTGACCCTGGACAACGCCTTCGCGCGCGTCGCCCAGTCCCATCCCGATCTTCGTCTGTTGGACGGCCAGCGCACGGTGTTGTCGGCAGAACGAGACCTCGCCCTGCTGCGTCCTGCCCTGGAAGCGGGGCTTTCCGTGGAAAACGCGCTCGGCACTGGCGATGCCAGTGGTTTCAGGCAAGCTGAAATCAGCCTGACCCTGGCCGGCGTGCTGGAACGCGGCGGCAAACTGGAAGCGCGCCGCACGCTGGCACAGACGCGCATTGATGCGCTTGCCGTGCAACGTGAAACCAGACGCCTGGACCTGTTGGCCGAAGTGGCGCGCCGCTACCTGGCCATCAATGCCGCACAGGAGCAGCGACGCATCGCCGACCTGGATGTCATGCAGCGCCAGCGCACCGTGACCGGGGCCAGGCAACGACTGATCGCAGGCGCTTCCCCTGAATCGGTATTGCTGACAGCGCAGGCCGCACTGGCACGCGCCGAGATGGAGCGTGACCGTGCCACTCAACGCAGCGCGTCCGCACGTCAGCATCTGGCCGCGTTATGGGGTGAGCGCAATCCTGTCTTCGCAGTGGTGGCCGGCGATCCGCTCGCGTTGCCTGCCATCGCGGAGTTCGCCGAACTCGACGCACTGCTGGCCAGCACGCCGGAGCTCGCGCGCTTTGCCGACGAGCAGCGCATCGGCGAAGCGCGATTGCAGCTGGCACGCAGCCAGTCCACGCCCGACCTCGACTGGCAGGTCGGCGTGCGCCGGCTACAGGCGGGTGATGATTATGCGCTGATCGGCAGCGTGTCCATGCCGCTGGGCAGCGTGCGTCGTGCACAGCCTGCGCTTGCTGTCGCCGAGGCGGAACTGGTGCTGGTCGGCATTGAACGTGAAGTGCAGGGAATGTCCTTGTATTCCACGCTGGCCGAAGCGCACGGACGCTATCGTGTGGCGCAGTTCGAAGTCGCGCGCCTGCAATCGGACGTGCTGCCGAAACTGGCCAAGGCCGAGAACGCAGCCGAACGCGCCTATCGCGGCGGTGCGCTGAGTTACATGGAGTGGGCGTTCCTGCAATCCGAACGTACCACCGCGCGCAAGCAGCAACTCGAAACCGCGCTGGACGCCCAGCGCGCATTGATCGAAATCCAGCGGCTCACCGGCCAGGCGTTCGTCGCCGGCCTTGAATCGCCCGCCACCCAGGAAATCCAACCATGAAGATTCATCGACTGATCGGTGTTTTCGCGCTGACGCTGTTGCTCTCGGCCTGTGGCAACAAGCAAGCCGACGAGCGCGGACATGAAGAAGCGGGCCATGAAGAAGGCGCCGAACACAGCGAGGCCGAGGCGCCTGCGGAAGGCGAACACGGCGGAAGACTGCTGCAGCAAGACGGGTATTCCTTGGAACTGGCCATCGCCGAGGACGGCACACCACCGAAATACCAGGCATGGCTGTACCAGGGTGATAAACCATTGCCCGCCAGCGCGGGGACGGTGGAAGTCCGGTTGAAGCGGCTGGGCGGCGTCGCCGAGAACCACGTGCTCAGGCCGCAAACCGACGGCAGTCTGATGGCCGCCAGCATCGTCGGTGAACCGCATTCGTTCGACGTCGAAGTGCTGGCCAACATCAACGGCAAAGCGCTGCGCTGGACCTATCCCAGTTACGAGGGACGTACCGTGATCGCCGCCGATATCGCGGCGGAGTCCGGCATCCGCGTGGCCCCTGTCGGCCCCGGCGTGATCGCCGACGAACACGAAGTGCAGGGCCTGCTCACAACGACGGAAGGCCGCATGGCCAATGTCATGGCCCGCTTCCCCGGCCCCATTCGCAGCCTGCGCGCCAATGTCGGCGACCAGGTGCGGGCAGGGCAGGCGCTGGCTTTGGTGGAAAGCAACCTCAGCTTGACCACCTACACCATCAGCGCGCCGATTTCCGGCGTGGTGCTGGCGCGCAATGCCTCGGTGGGTTCGGTGGCCAGCGAAGGCGCGGCGTTGTTCGAAATCGCCGACCTGTCTTCGTTGTGGGTCGATCTGCACATCTTCGGCGCCGACGCGCAACACATCCGTCCGGGCGTACCGGTCAAGGTGACCCGCATGAGCGATGGCGTCACCCTGGAAACGACGCTGGAGCGCATCCTGCCCGGCACCGCCACCGCCAGCCAGAGCACGGTGGCGCGCGCCACCATCGCCAATGCTGATGGACTATGGCGTCCGGGCTCGGCGGTCAAGGCGCGGATCACGGTCGCACAGCAACCCGCCGCACTGGTGGTCCCGCTGTCGGCGTTGCAGAACTTCCGCAACTGGGACGTGGTGTTCGTCCGCATCGGCGACACCTATGAAGTCAGGCCGGTGACATTGGGCAAGCGCGATGCGACGCACGTGGAAATCCTGTCCGGCCTGAAGGCCGGCGATGCGGTGGTCGTCGAACAGAGCTACCTGATCAAGGCCGACATCGAAAAATCGGGTGCCTCCCATGACCACTGACGGCATGCAGGAAAAACGCGGCGCGCTGGAAGCCATCGTCCGTTTCGCCATCGTCCACCGCTGGCTGATGCTGGCGATGACCCTGGCACTGATCGCACTGGGTGCATGGAGTTTCACCAGGCTGCCCATCGATGCTACGCCCGACATCACCAACGTACAGGTGCAGATCAACACGGAAACGCCGGGCTATTCGCCGCTGGAATCCGAACAGCGCGTCACCTTTCCCATCGAGACCGCGATGGCCGGTGTGCCCGGCCTGGATTACTCGCGTTCTATTTCGCGCTACGGTTTGTCGCAAGTGACCGTCGCTTTCAAAGACGGTACCGACCTGTACTTCGCCCGTCAGCAGGTGGGCGAACGCCTGCAGCAGGTGAAGTCGCAACTGCCTGCCGGCCTGGAACCGGAGATGGGACCCATCGCCACCGGACTGGGCGAAATCTTCATGTACACGGTCGAAGCCGAACCCGATTCGGTGAAGCGCGACGGCACGCCATGGACCGCGACCGACCTGCGCACGTTGCAGGACTGGGTGGTGCGTCCGCAGTTGCGCAATACGCCGGGCGTGACCGAGGTCAACACCATCGGCGGTTTTGCGCGGCAGATCCACATCACCCCCGAGCCGTCGAAACTGGTCGCGCTGGGCTTCACCCTGCACGATGTGGTCGCCGCCGTCGCCGCCAACAACCAGAACATCGGTGCCGGTTACATCGAACGCAGCGGACAGCAGTTTCTGGTGCGCGTCCCCGGACAGGTGGCCGACCTGGAGGCCATCGGCGACATCGTGCTGGATCGCCGTGAAGGCGTTCCGATCCGCGTACGCGACGTGGCCGAAGTGGGCGAGGGGCCTGAACTGCGCACCGGCGCGGCCACGCAGAACGGCAAGGAAGTCGTGCTGGGCACGGTGTTCATGCTGGTCGGCGCCAACAGCCGCGAAGTCGCACAGGCCGCTGCTGCCCGATTGACGCAGGCCAGTGCCAGTCTGCCGGCCGGCGTCCGCGCCACGCCGGTGTACGACCGCACCGCGCTGGTCGACCGCACCATCGCCACGGTGGCCAAGAACTTGGTCGAAGGCGCGTTGCTGGTGATCGTGGTGCTGTTCCTGCTGCTCGGTAATTTTCGTGCGGCGTTGATCACGGCGGCAGTGATTCCATTGGCGATGCTGTTCACCGTGTTCGGCATGACCCGCGGCGGCGTCTCCGGCAACCTGATGAGTCTGGGCGCGCTGGACTTCGGCCTGATTGTCGATGGCGCGGTCATCATCATCGAGAACTGCCTGCGTCGCTTCGGCGAAATGCAGCATCGGCTCGGTCGGACGATGACCGAGGAAGAAAGACACGACACCACCGCCTCGGCGACCGCCGAAGTGATCCGTCCCAGCCTGTTCGGCCTGGGCATCATCGCCGCGGTATACCTGCCGATCTTCGCGCTGACCGGCATCGAGGGAAAGATGTTCCACCCGATGGCGATCACCGTGGTGCTCGCCCTGACCG
The DNA here is from genome assembly GCA_040005195.1 of Pseudoxanthomonas sp. Taxonomy (GTDB): domain Bacteria; phylum Pseudomonadota; class Gammaproteobacteria; order Xanthomonadales; family Xanthomonadaceae; genus Pseudoxanthomonas_A. The sequence continues at coordinate 2,964 of JBDTZK010000051.1, read as the reverse complement.
GTGCCATGCTGCTGTCACTGACCTTCGTGCCGGCGGCCATCGCCGTGTTCCTGGGCGGGCGCGTCGATGAGAAGGAAAACCGGGTCATGCAATGGGCACGTCGCCGTTACGCGCCGCTGTTGAGCGGGTCTTTACGACGAGGTCGCTGGGTGATGGGTGGCGCAGTCGTGTTGATGGTGTCCTGTGTGTTGCTGGCCACGCGTCTGGGCACCGAGTTCATTCCGAATCTGGATGAAGGCGATATCGCCTTGCATGCCTTGCGCATTCCCGGCACCAGCCTGGACCAGGCGGTGAAAATGCAGTCCACGCTGGAGAGGCGCATCAAGCAGTTCCCGGAAGTCGAGCGCGTGTTCGGCAAGCTGGGCACCGCCGAAGTCGCCACCGATCCGATGCCGCCTTCGGTCGCCGATACCTTCCTGATGCTGAAACCACGCTCCGAATGGCCCGACCCGCGCAAACCGCGCGACACGCTGGTTGCCGAAATCGAGACGGCCGTGAAGCAATTGCCGGGCAACAACTACGAGTTCACCCAGCCCATCCAGATGCGCATGAACGAACTGATTTCCGGCGTGCGCGCGGACGTGGCGATCAAGTTGTACGGCGATGATCTGGACACGCTGGTGGAAGTCGGCAAGAACATCGAAGAAGTCGCCAGCGCCGTGACCGGCGCCGCTGACGTCAAGCTGGAACAGACCACTGGCTTGCCCTTGCTGACGGTTACGCCCGACCGCAATGCGCTGGTCCGTTATGGTCTGAATCCGGGTGTGGTGCAGGACACCGTCGCTACTGCGGTGGGGGGTGAGGTCGCCGGCCAGTTGTTCGAGGGCGACCGTCGTTTCGATATTGTCGTGCGACTGCCCGAACGTCTGCGTCATGATCCTGCGGCACTGGCCGATCTGCCGATCCCCCTGGGCGGCAGCGAGAACGCCGACGAGTCCAGTCGCGCAGGCGGCTTCCTTGCGGGCACGCCGCGCACGGTGCCCTTGCGCGAAGTGGCCAGGATCGAAATCCTGCAGGGACCCAACCAGATCAATCGCGAAAACGGCAAGCGCCGCGTGGTGGTGACGGCCAATGTGCGTGGCCGCGACCTGGGTGGTTTCGTGGGCGAACTGCAACAGCGCATCGCCGCTGAAGTAGAGGTGCCCACTGGTTACTGGATCGACTACGGCGGCACGTTCGAGCAGTTGATCTCGGCCAGCCAGCGCCTTTCGGTGGTGGTGCCGGTGACCTTGATCCTCATCTTCGCATTGCTGTTCATGGCCTTCGGTTCGGCCAAGGATGCGGCCATCGTCTTCAGCGGCGTACCGCTCGCACTGACCGGCGGAGTGATTGCACTCGCGCTGCGTGGCATTCCGTTGTCCATTTCCGCCGGTGTCGGCTTCATCGCGCTGTCGGGCGTGGCGGTGCTCAACGGGCTGGTGATGATTGCCTTCATCAAGAAGCTCAGGGAAGCAGGCGGCACACTGGAAGAAGCCATCGTGGACGGCGCACTCGGTCGTCTGCGCCCGGTATTGATGACGGCGCTGGTCGCATCACTCGGCTTCGTGCCGATGGCACTCAACGTGGGCGCAGGTTCGGAAGTGCAGCGGCCGCTGGCGACGGTCGTGATCGGCGGCATTATTTCTTCCACCTTCCTCACCCTGGTGGTGCTGCCGGTGCTGTATCGCTGGTTGCATCGCGAGCGATCGGTACGCGCAAGCGCATAGGTGGTCAGGTCCCTGTAGCGCCGGACTGCTCCGGTGCTGCAGGGCAGGTGATCACGTGGCTGGTCCAGAGTGCTTCCGGTAGAATCCACGCATGCTCCGCAATGCCACATTGCAGCGATTGATGGCCCGGCTTGCGCTGGTCGCGGTGCTGTTGCTGGCATTCGCGCCGGTCATGAGCCGCTGGATGAAAGGCGACGCCCTACAGTTCCTGCCAGGGCTGAGCGAAATCTGCACGACCTCCGGCCTCAAGAGTATCGATGTGTCCGGCTGGGGCAGCGAGGCGCCCAAGTTGCCGGGCGCAGGCCATTTGGGCATGGACGCGGACTGCGGCTACTGCACGCTGCTCGCCGGCACCGCGTTGCTCCTGCTGGCGGTGGCGCTGCTGTCGCCTCCTGCACTTTCAAGAGATATGCCTGCCTGGCAGCTGCTGCCTGTGCGCATGTCTTCCATTTTCCCGGGGCTCGGTTCCCGCGGTCCCCCGCTGGCCCTCTGAAACACAAGCGCTGAATCCAGTTTGACGCGACCTGTGCGCCGCGTTCCTTGTGCTTTGGAGTTCCCATGTCTATTTCTGTTGGCGCGGCGATGCGTTCGCCGTGCCTGTGCGTGGCGGTGCCTGCCGGCTTCGGGTTGAAGCCGGCATGAGGCCTGCTACCGAGTATGCAATCCATCAAGCCCGCGACCTGCGCAAGCGTGCCTGGCGTTGGCATTTCCTTGCCGCCTTTCTGGTGGTTCCGTTCGTGCTCTGGCAATCGGTCACCGGCACGATCTACCTGTGGTCTGGAAGCTGGGTAGACCAGCGCCACCCGGATCTGCGCTTCGTTGAACCTGCCCCTGTGCGTGCTTCCCTGGACACGCAGGTGGCGGCCGCGCATGCCGCTTTTCCCGGCGCATCCATCGCGGGTATCACCGTGCCGGCCGATCCACGGCGCAGCACGCTGGTGACACTGGCGGGCGATGGCGGCCTGCCGGTGGCAGGTTTTGTGGATCCCTACAGCGGACGTTGGCTGGGCAGTTTGCAGGGCGCGGACTGGCCGACCGGCTGGAGCCGCAATCTGCATGGTGGCTGGCCACTCGGCAACGCCGGCAGCTGGCTGCTGGAACTGGGCGCCTGCTGGACCATCGTCATGGTCTTGAGTGGCCTGTATCTGTGGTGGCCACGCGATGGACGTGCGTGGTGGCGTGCGCTGGTGCCGCGCGTGGGCAGGGACCGGTGGACGTTCTGGCGCGATCTGCATGCCTGCGTGGCGGTGTGGTTCTC
>JBDTZK010000444.1:0-2706 GCA_040005195.1 Pseudoxanthomonas sp. | reverse complement strand
GCCCACAAGGTGTAGCCGACGGCCAGGGTGGCCAGGACCAGCAAGGCGGTCGAGGCACGCGGACGTCGTACCGGTGTCGCGGCCACCGGTGCAGGCTCAGTCGTGGTGGAGAAGGCTTCGGGGGCAGGGTCGCCAGGAATCAAGAGGCTGGCTCCAGCAGGAAAGGACCGCCAGTCGAACATGCAGGGTGACAGGGCAGTGTGATGCCCGCATAACGTAATCGCTTGGCATAGGCGCGGCTCACGATGCACTCGTCCGAATGGGCATGGAGGTTGCCACTTTCCCGCTGCCTGGCTGTCGATTCAACCTGCACAGAGTCACCGGCACAAGATTGCCGGCCCAGGATCAGTGGCAGTGTCAGCACGCCTCAGGCGCAACTGGTTGCGCCCGTCACCAACAGGATTCAAGAACTGGGCGCGAATGCCACTCCAAGCGTCCAGGCGCCGGCCCATCGGCGGCATTGAATCAGCGCTCTGAGATTTCAGTGGCGGCTTCGGCAGGGCGTGGTTCGGTCTGGAACACTTCGTCAGGCGTGGCCGTCTGTCGCGCGGAAGGCCTCACGTAATCGTATTGCCGCGGCGTGGGGTCGACATTTGATTGCTGCGCTTCGATAGCTTCGTCTCCAACCACTTCTTCGGCGGTATCGGCCGCGTCCTGCGCGGTCTCCGCTGCGGCGTTGGCCTGTACCGTGGCGAACAGTCCCGACACCGCACCGATCATCTGCAGCAGCCGCGGCCCGCTCAGTGCACGCAGTGGTTCGGCACGCCCGGAAACAAAACCGCTGACCAGGCCTGCAGCGATGATGCGGGCGGGGGTCCAGCCTTCGCGCCAGTTGCGCTTGAAATCAGACCAGTGCTCGACGGTCTGCTGGCCACGGCTTTCGACCCGGCGTTCGGCGATGTCCACGCGGCGCTGCAACTGCTTGTAGTTCATGGGGCTGTCCCGCTGGGCGAAGTCGCCGGCGTATCGGTTTCCTCGTCCTCGTTTTCGTCATCACCAATCCCCAGCTTGGCCAGCTGGCGACGCGTGGCATGCATGCCGGCGCATTCAAAGTAATGCAGGGTGCGCAATGCGGCCAGGCCAGTGACGACGACACTCAGCGCTGCGGCAAAGGAAAGCGATTGCAGCCATGTCCAGCCGAAACGTTGCAGCACGGCAATCAGTGCGCCCACCACCAGCAACCAGGCCGAGGCACCAAACACGATGGCCACTGCCACCCACGCCAACGCCCGCCCGATGGCACTGCGTGCCAAGGCGAGATCCGCGGACACCAGCATGCGCAGCGCGCGCCCGGTGTCCTTGGCTGAGGCCAGGGTGTTTTTGCTCGCGGCGCCGATGCGCCGCACGCTTTCGTCAAGGTGCGGCGGCTTTTCTTCGCCCGGCAGTTCGTTGTCACTCATCCGAACGGCTTACTTGTCGCTACCGCCACCGCTGCGTGCCAACTTGGCGATGATCCAGCCTGCAGCGAACGCCACGCCGAACGAAGCGATCGGGCGCTCACGGATCAGGTCGGCGGCGCTGTCGATCAGATCGCGCCCCTTGTCCATCAGCTGGTCCACCTGTTCCATCGCGGCTTCACCGCCGGATTCACCTGCGGCGAGTGCCGACAGCGCGCTATCGGCCAGTTCGGATTTCACGTTGGCTTTGCCCAGCTTCAATTCGTCGCCTGCCGTACCGGCAGCGCCGCGAATGGCTTCGCTGGCAGCAGCGGCAGCGGACTTGAGATGCGAACCGGCTTCGCCGAGATTGCTCTTCAATGCATCGGTCGCGGTGGGATTGTTCATGGTCAGTCATCTCCTGGAAGTGGAAGCCGGGCGGTGCAGCCGCTGGCCCGGTCGGGGACGACATCTATAGCAGGCCGCCATTAACGCGCTGTCATTGCGGCCCTGTCATGCGGTGGTGGCTTTTCACCACTTCTTTTGCCGGCAGTCACTGCACCAGCAGGTTGCCGCGCCCGCCGCCACGCATGATCTGCAGCACCAGCTGCGCTGGCTTGCGCGAGAAACTGGCCTGAAACCCGGCCAGGTCATTGAACTCGCCCGTGGTCGCGCCCAGCACGATGTCGTCCGGCTGCAGTCCGTTCTGCGCGGCACGGCTGCCACGCGCCACGTCCTTGACCACTACGCCGCTGAGCCCTGCACTGCGTTGTGCCTCGGGCAGTTCGGCGAACGAGGCACCGGTCAGTCGTGGATCCAGCGACGCGCCCGGCACCGCACCGGGTTGCGCCTTGAGCATGGCGCGCAGGGTCAGCGGTTTGCCATCCCGGCGCAGTTCCAGTGCTATCGCATTGCCCACCGGTTGCAGGCCTTCGTAGTTGTGCAGTGCTTCGGCGCTGTCGATGCGCTGGCCATTGGCCGCCACGATCACGTCGCCGGCCTTCAATCCGGCCGCCGCCGCGCCCGAGCCCGCATAGATGCGCGTCACTACGGCGCCACGCGTGTCGGTGATGCCCAGGCCCTTGGCCAGGTCGGCGGTCAGGGTCTGCGATTCCAGGCCCAGGGTGCCGCGGATCACCACGCCATCGTTCTTCAACAACTGCTCGACTACATCGCGCGCCAGGTTGGAAGGAATCGCCAGGCCCAGGCCGATGTTGCCGGCCATGCTGCCCTGCGGGTTGAGGCTGGCGGTGTTGATGCCGACCAGTTGACCCTGCAGGTTGACCAGCGCGCCGCCGGAATTGCCCGGGTTGATCGAGGCGTCGGTCTG
>JBDTZK010000050.1:0-9073 GCA_040005195.1 Pseudoxanthomonas sp. | reverse complement strand
ATACAGCGCCGGCAGAAACAGCAGGGTCAACACCGTGGCCACGGTAAGTCCGCCCATGATCGCGACCGCCATCGGCCCGAAAAACGCGCTGCGCGATAGCGGGATCATCGCCAGCACCGCCGCCAGCGCGGTCAGCACGATGGGCCGGAAGCGGCGCACGGTGGCATCGATGATCGCGTGCCAACGGTCATGGCCCGCATCGATGTCCTGCTGGATCTGGTCCACCAGGATGATCGAGTTGCGCATGATCATTCCGGACAATGCGATGGTGCCGAGCATGGCCACGAATCCGAATGGCACCCGGAAGACCAGCAGCGCGAACGTTACGCCGATCAATCCGAGCGGCGCGGTCAGCATGACCAGTGCCATGCGCGAGAAACTGCGTAGCTGCAGCATCAGCAGCGTGGCCACGACCAGCAGGAACACCGGGAAGCCGGCAATGATCGACTTCTGGCCACGTCCCGAATCCTCCACCGTGCCGCCGGTTTCCAGCAGGTAACCCTGCGGCAGATCGGCGCGGATCTTTTCCAACGTCGGCAGGATTGCCGCTGTCACCGAGGGCGGAGTTACGCCATCGCGTATATCGGCACGCACGGTGACGGTGGGCAGGCGGTTGCGATGCCAGATGATGCCGTCCTCGAACGCATATTCGATATCGGCTATCTGCGACAGCGGCACGCTGCCATTCGGCGTCGGCACGGCCAGGCTGCCGAGCATATCCAGGCGCGCACGCTCCTGCCCGGGACCCCGCAGCAGGATTTCGACCAGCTCGTTGCCTTCGCGATAGGTGCTGACGCGCAGGCCTGACAGCGAACTGGTCAGGAAATGCGAGACATCCGCCGTGCTGACACCCAGCGTGCGTGCGCGGTCCTGGTCGATCTTCAGGCGCACCACCTTGCTGGGTTCGTCCCAGTCCAGGTTGACGTTGGTGGCGTCGGGATTGGTACGCACCTGATCGGCGACCTGGTGGGCCAGCGCCTGCACGCGGTCGATATGCTCGCCCGAGATGCGGAACTGGATCGGGTAGCCGACAGGCGGGCCATTCTCCAGTCGGGTCACGCGGAACTGCAGTTGCGGGAACTGCGGGGCCACCTGGTTGATCAGCCAGTTGCGCATCGATTCACGCGCCTCGATGTCCTTGGTCAGGACCACGAACTGGGCGAAGTTGGCCTGCGGCAATTGCTGGTCCAGCGGCAGGTAGAAGCGCGGCGATCCGGTGCCCACATAGGCGACGTAGTTGTCCACGCCATCACGCTGGGCCAGCAGCTTCTCGAGTTTCTCGGCCTGCGCCTGGGTGGCACGCAGCGAACTGCCTTCGGCCAGCTCCATGTCCACCATCAACTCCGGTCGCACCGAATCGGGGAAGAACTGCTGTGGCACGAAACGGAACAGCGCGATAGACAGCACGAACGCCAGCGCGGTCACGCCGATCACCAGCCAGCGATGGCGCAGGCAGGCGTCCAGCAACACGCGATAACGCTGGTAGAAACGTGTCTGGTACGGATCGTGTTCGTGTCCCCTCTGTACCTTTGCAAGCACGCCGGCGAACGCGGGATAACGGTCGGCGAGGCGTTCGCGCAATGCGCGCCAGCGCGCCGCCAGCGAACCCGGCTTCGGCAGAGATTGCTGCTGCGAGAGACGGTTCAGATCGGGCAGCATCTTGTCGCCCAGATAAGGAATGAACAGTACCGCCGCGATCCACGACACGATCAGCGCAATCGTCACCACTTGGAACAGCGAACGCGTGTACTCGCCGGTACCCGAGGCAGCGGTGGCAATGGGCAGGAAGCCGGCAGCGGTGACCAGGGTGCCGGTGAGCATGGGGAACGCCGTCGACGTATAGGCGAAGCTGGCCGCACGCATGCGGTCGAAGCCCTGTTCCATTTTGATCGCCATCATCTCCACTGCGATGATCGCGTCATCCACCAGCAGGCCAAGCGCCAGCACCAGCGCGCCCAGCGAGATCTTGTGCAAGCCGATGTTGAAATAGTGCATGACCGCGAAGGTCATCGCCAGCACCAGCGGAATCGTCACCGCCACGACCAGGCCGGTACGCAAGCCCAGCGAGAAAAAGCTGACCAGCAACACGATGACAACCGCCTCGGTCAGTACATGCACGAACTCGCCGACCGAATCCTCTACGGCATGCGGCTGGTCGGAGACCTTGCGCAGCTCCATGCCGGTGGGAATGGTTTTCTGCAGGCGCTCGAATTCCGAATCCAGCGTCTTGCCCAACCGGATGATGTCGCCGCCATTCTTCATCGCCACCGCCAGGCCGATGGCGTCCTGGCCCATGAAACGCATCTTCGGCGCGGACGGATCGGAGAATCCGCGATGTACGTCGGCGATGTCGCCCAGTCGCAGGGTGCGGCCACCCGCCTGGATGGGGAAGTCGCGGATGTCCTTGACCGAAGCGAAGGCGCCGCTGACGCGCAGCTGCACGCGGTCGGTGGTGGTTTCAAAGTAGCCGGCGGAAGTCACGGCATTCTGCTGGTCGATTGCCTGCTGTACGACACTCAGCGGAATGCCGAGCGTGGCAAGCTTGGTATTGGACAGTTCAATCCAGACCTTTTCGTCCTGCAGTCCGACCAGTTCCACCTTGCCCACGTCTGGCGCGCGCTGCAATTCAAGTTGAATGCGCTCGGCGTAGTCCTTCATTGCCGCGTAGTCGAAGCCGGGGCCGGTGAGCGCGTAGATGTTGCCGAAGGTATCGCCGAATTCATCGTTGAAGAAAGGACCGATCACGCCTTCGGGCAACGTGGCCTTGATGTCGCCGACCTTCTTGCGCGCCTGGTACCAGAGCTCGGGGACGTCATCGGAATGCATGGAATCGCGCGCCACGAAGATGACCTGCGATTCGCCGGGACGCGAGTACGAGCGGATGAACTCGTAATTGCCAGTGGTCATCAACGCCTTTTCGATGCGCTCGGTCACCTGTTTGGCGACTTCATTGGCCGGTGCGCCCGGCCACACCGTGCGCACCACCATCACCTTGAAGGTGAAGGGCGGGTCCTCCGACTGGCCGAGGTTGCGGTACGACCAGGCGCCGATGAGGCCGAGCACGATCATGGCGTACAGGACCAGCGCGCGATGGGTCAGCGCCCATTCGGAAAGATTGAAGCGCTTCATGGTTCAGGGCGCCTTGGGAGTTACGGCGAGGACTTTCTTCGACAGCAGGGGACGGTTGTCGCGGTCCACCGGCGTGACCGACTGGCCTGAGCGCAACAGGTGCCCGCCAGCACCTACCACCCAGTCGCTGGCGCTGACGCCGCTGAGAACGGGAACATCGGTTTCGCCATAGCGGCCCAACTGCACCGGCCGCGATTTGACCGTGCCACTTTGCGGATCCACCACCCACACGGCGGTCGCGCCACCGGGGCCACGCTGGATTGCCGACAGGGGCAGACTGAGGGCCGCAGCGATGCCGGCGTCCTGCACATAGACGCGCGCACTCTGGCCCAACTCGACCGCCTTGGCGGCTTCCCCGAGCAGTTCCACTCGGGCAGCGTAGGTGCGGGTTTGCGCATCGGCCGCAGGCGAGATTTCACGGATCTTGCCTGACAGGAGATCGCCGGGCGCATTCCACAATTCCACCTTCACCGGCTGGCCAACGACGAAATCCCGGATGCGTCCCTCGGGTAATGAGATCGCGACTTCGCGCCCTTCATCCGCAGCCAGGGTGAAGATGGGCTGGCCGGCCGTGACCACTTGGCCCACTTCCGCCTGGCGCGTGGCAATGACACCGTCGCGCGGTGCGCGCAATTGCGAGTAGGCCGCCTGGTTGCGGGCGACATCGAGTTGCGCACGGGCGGCACGGGCCTGGCTTTCAGCGGCCTTGTAGGCCGCGTTCTGCGCATCGAAAGCCGACTGGCTAACCAATTGGTCTTTGACCAGTTTGGCGTACCGGTCACGGTCGCCACGGGCGCGGACCAGGTCGGCTTCTGCAGCGGCCCCCTGGGCTTGCGCGGACTGGGCTTGCAGGCTGAGGTCATCGGCATCCAGTACCGCCAGCACCTGGCCTTGTTTTACGTGTGTGCCTGCATCAACGTCGCGACGCACCAGATTGCCAGCGACGCGGAACGACAGCGTGCTTTCCTCGCGTGCGCGTATTTCGCCGGCGTATGCGGAGAGTGTCTCCTGCATGCCGCCGCCAGGATGCACCGCCAGCACCGGCCGCGCGGCCTCCTTGTTATCGGGTTCTCCACCACAGCCGACCAGGCTGGAAAGCAGAAGGAGGATTGCGTAGCCGCGCAGCGTGGTCATGGATCGAAGACTCCGTCTGGTTCAGATATTAAATATACTTACCGGTATAGTATAAATATCGAACCGATTGGTCTAGTATTCGAGCATGGTCAGCCAAACACACTCCACCAGTCCCACTGCCAATACACCCAAGGTCTCCGGACCCGGGCGCCCCAAGGACCTGGGTAAACGCGCCGCCATCCTGGACGCCGCCAAGCGCCTGTTTCCCAAGGAAGGTTTTGCGGGGGTCAGCATGGACCAGATCGCGGCGGAAGCCGGCGTGTCCAAGCTCACGGTCTACAGCCATTTCGGTGACAAGGAAGCGCTGTTCTTCGCCGCCGTGCAGGCCAAATGCGATGAAATGCTGCCGCAGGATCTGTTTACGCAGGAGCTCAAGGGTCCATTGCCGACCCAGCTGAAAGCCATCGCCAGCGCCTTCTTCGCCCTGCTGAGCACCGAAGAGGCGATCAGCACGCACCGCATGATGCTCACCCCCGGCGCCATCGACGACAAACTGCGCCGGCTGTTCTGGGAAGCCGGTCCGCAGCGCACGCACGATGCCTTCGGCTCGTTTCTGGAAGCGCGGGTCGCCAATGGCGAGCTGGAAATCAACGACATCCCACGCGCCACCGAGCAGTTCTTTTCCCTGGTCAAGGGCGAAATACACAGCCGCATGATGTGCGGCCTGTGCGCCCGGCCAGGCCGGAGCGACGTCAATGCCCATATCGAGGCCAACGTGGACATGTTCCTTCGTGCCTACGCCAAACGCTGAACCGGCTCGACTGGTGACGGAGGTCGCGGTGACTTCCGGCACTGCGTATCGGTGTGCTACTGCGGCGATGCTGCTGGCCTACGAAACATGATCCCGGACGCCACACTGGCCGCTAAACTACCCGGCTATCTTGCAGGATGAACCCCGCCATGACGATCAACTACAACCAGGCACGTGAAATGATGGTCGAGCAGCAGGTGCGTCCCTGGGACGTGCTGGATGCCCGGGTGCTGGGCGTGCTGGCGACGCTGCCGCGCGAGAAGTTCGTTCCCGAGATCCATCGCGCACTGGCCTATGCCGACGTCGAGATCCCCTTGGGCCACGGCCAGAAAATGATGAAGCCAGTGGTCGAAGGCCGCACCCTGCAGGCACTTTTGCTGCAGGAAGGCGAGGAAGTCCTGGAAATTGGTACCGGCGGCGGTTATCTGGCTGCCTGCATGGGCGCACTGGCCCGTGACGTGGTCAGCCTGGAGATCCAGCCGGAACTCGCAGCGCGCGCGCGCGAACAGCTCGACACCAGCGGCTACGGTAACAACGTCCGCGTCGAGAACGTCGACGCCCTGCACTACGCCACCCAGCGCCATTTCGATGCAATCTGTGTGACCGGCGCATGCGACGTGATCCCGTCACTTTTTCTGCAGTGGCTGCGTCCCGGTGGTCGAATGTTCGTAGTGCACGGCCGCTCCCCGGTGATGGAAGCGGTGCTGGTGCACAACGACGTCAACGGTCCTCGCATCGAATCGTTGTTTGAAACCGATGTCCCTTACCTTGCTGGCCTCGAACCGGCACCGCAATTCGTCTTTTGATTTGAACTCTTTTGATTTGACCAAGGAAATCGCATGATCCGCCACCCGCTCTTTCTGGCAGTTGCCCTGCTCTTGCCTGCCACTGTGCTGGTAGCAGCAGACGCACGCGCCGCCGACCTGATGCAGACCTATGAACTGGCGCGCGCCGGTGATCCGCAGCTGGCTTCCGCAGAATCCGGCCGTCTGGCGCAGAAAGAAGGCGCCGTGCAGGCACGTGCCAGTCTGCTGCCGCAGCTTAGCGGCGACGCGTCCCTGAGCCGCAGCAAGAGCAAGCCTGACGGCGGCTCGTGGACCGACACCCGAACCTCGCGCGGTTACGGGCTCTCCCTGAGTCAGTCGGTGCTGGACTTCAGCCGCTATTCCACCCTGCGTGGGCAGAAAGCCTTGAGTCAGGCGGCCGATTTCGATCTGGAAGCCGCCAATGATTCGCTGATCACGCGCACCTCGGCCGCCTATTTCAATGTGCTGGTCGCTATCGAGACGCTCGCCGCTGCCGAGGCGCAGCAGACCGCGCTGCAGAAGCAGTTCGACTACGCGCAGAAACGCCTGGATGTAGGCCTGGCCCCGATCACCGACGTGCACGAAGCACGTGCCCAATACGACAGCGCGCGTGCCAGCGTCATCACCAGCCGCAACGCCCTGAAGGACGCCTACGAGGCACTGACCGAAATCACCGGCCAGCCCATCACCAACCTGAAAGGCCTGCCCGAAGACTTCCGCCCAGTGCTGCCGACCGATTACGACGCTGAAGGCTGGGTCAGCACCGCCGTTACCACCAACCCGGCACTGAAGTCGCTTGAGTACCAGGTGCAATCGGCCGATGCCAATGTTGCCACTGCGCGCGCCGGTCACCTGCCCACCCTCTCCTTCGGTGCCAGTTACGGGCGTGATGCGGTCTGGGGCAGCACCGGCAACATCGGCGGCCTCAGCAACGATGGTGATTCCCAGAGCATTGGCCTGACCCTGAGTGTGCCGATCTTCTCGGGCGGCGCCACCCAGTCCCGTGTCCGCGAAGCACTGGCCAACCGTGACGCCGTGCAGGACGGTTACGAGCAGCAGAAGCGCGCGATTGTGCGCAACACCCGCAACGCCTACCAGACCCTGGAAGCAGGCATCAGTGAAATCGAGGCCCGTCGTCTTGCGCTGGTTTCGGCCAAGGCTGCCTACGATGCCTCGCAGGTTGGTCTGGAAGTCGGCACGCGCACCGTGCTGGACGTGTTGATCAACCAGCAGAACCTGTTTCAGGCCCAGCAGGCCTACGCACTGGCCAAGTACAACTACCTGCAGAACCGCCTGCTGCTGGACCAGGCCTCTGGCACGCTGGACGCCGAGGACGTGCAGGAAGTGAATCGCCTGCTGACTGCTGATGCCGAAGCGCAGCTGGCACCTGGCTCCATCAATAACTGATCGCCTGGTTGATGGTCAGGCAGAGTTGATCGTCAGGCAGAACCAGAAAGGCGGGCTTCGGCCCGCCTTTTTTATTCCCGAAGCAAATGTGCTTGCCGTCAGCCGTGGGGAAGATCGGGCTCGATCATTTCCAGCGTGCGTGCCAAGGCGCCACGCCCCTGCTCCACCAGCATGCACCCGGCCGTCTCCATGCGCGTCCTTGCCTGTGCATCTGCCAGCAGGCTGCCGATGGCCTGTTGCAGGCCCTCGGCATCGGCCACGATCAACAAGGCGCCGGCCTCTTTCAAGCGCCGCGAAATTTCGATGAAATTGTGCAGGTGCGGCCCGGTGACGATGGCAGTGCCGACCGCCGCCGGTTCCAGCAGGTTGTGCCCACCGATGGGCTGCAGGCTACCGCCGACGAAAGCCACCTGCGCGCAGGCATAGAAAGACATCAGTTCGCCCAGCGTGTCGATCACGAATACATCGTCACTCATGACGGGCCAGGTGGACTTGCGGCGTGCCGAAACGGTCCAGCCGGCCGCTTGTGCCTGTTCGACGACGCGTGGAAAACGCTCCGGATGGCGCGGTGCCCACAGCAGCAGGAGATCGGGCCAACGTTCGCGCAGGCTGCGATGCGTGGCGATGACCGCGGCTTCCTCGTCTTCATGCGTGCTGGCGGCAATCCACACGGGCCGCGTTCCGGCGTGCCTGGCGAACGCCTGTCCATAGTCGGCCAAGTCATCCGGGACAGCGATATCGAACTTGAGGTTGCCCGTGTCCACGATCGCATCCGCCAACGCACCCAATGCCACGAAGCGTTTGCCATCCTGGGTGGATTGCGCGCCGATATGTTTTACCGTGCGCACCACGCGTGAGATCAACGGTGCCAGCACGCGATAACCACGCAACGAGCGCGCCGACAATCGCGCGTTGAGCAGGTACAGCGGAATCCCTCGGTCCTTGCAGGCAAACAACAGGTTGGGCCACAACTCGGTTTCCATCACCAGCGCCAGGCGTGGCTGGTAATGATGCAGGAAACGGTTGACCGCCCCGGGCAGGTCGTACGGTGCATAGACGTGCTCGATGCCGTCACCCCACAAGGCACGTGCGCGCTCGGAGCCAGTCGGGGTGATCGTGGTCACCAGTAGTCGCAACTGCGGATACGTCCGCCGCAATGCGTCGACCAGGGGCACGGCGGCGTTGACCTCCCCCACCGAGACCGCATGCAGCCAGACATCAATAGGTGGCACCGGTTGCGTGTACGACGAGTAGCGTTCGTTCCAGCGCTGGAAATATTCCCTGAAGCGAAAGCCACGCCAGATCAGGTGGTAGACCGTGACCGGCGTCAGCACATAAAGCACGGCCGAGTAGAGGCCACGCAGGAAACGCTCGGTCAAGTCCATCCGCATGGCGAAAGGATAACCAACTGAACCGTTAGAATCGCTGTATGGCTTCCCCCGATATCAACAAAGACCCTCCCCCGACCGGCCTGCGGCAGTGGCCGTCCTGGCTGGGGATCGGCCTGGCCACGTTGCTGGCCCGCCTGCCGTGGCCGCTGCAACGTGGATTGGGCAGACTCGTCGGGCGCTTTCTGCATGCGGTGCTGCGCGATCGTCGCCGGGTCGCCGCACGCAATATCGCGCTGTGCTTCCCGGAGCTGGATGCCGCGCAGCAAGCGCAACTGGTCTACCGGAGTTTTTCGGAGCTGGGTATCGGTCTGTTCGAGTTCGCACGTGCCTGGTGGGGCAGCGTGGAACCGATGCGGCACGGACTGCGCGTCGAGGGGCTGGAACACCTGGCCGCTGCGCGCGAAGGGGGACGTGGCGTGATCGTGATTTCGGGGCACTTCACCACACTGGAAATG
>JBDTZK010000443.1:0-2726 GCA_040005195.1 Pseudoxanthomonas sp. | reverse complement strand
ACCCAGTTCATTGCGCGTCGAAGCCAGCGCATCGCGCATCGCTTGCAACGCGACTTGCGTGCGTTCGTCGAGCTGTGCGAGCGCGTCACGAGCGCGCACCTCGGCAGCGCCAGCGTTGTTTTCGTGTTGCTGCAGCACTGCGTTGATCTCGCTGCGCTGGGTACGCTGGGACTGGCCGAAGCGCACGTCGACGTCGTCCAACGCACTGATGCGCGCGGCGCTTTCCTGTCGCAATTGTGTGCCCAGTCTTTCGATCTGCGGATCCAGCCGCGCCTCCAGTCCGGCAATGCGCCTTTCGTAGTCGGCGGCTACGCGACCCAGTTCGGCTTCCATGCGGTCACTGAGCTCTTTGAGGCGACGATCAAAATCGCGCACGACACCGCCGAACATCAGTTCGCGGATCTGGTCCATTTTGTTGTCGTTCGCGTCCGCATCAGCCGCCTTGTCGGCGACTTCAAAGCGTTTGTTAGCACCCATGTTTGCTCCGGCGTGTACTGCAAAATGTGTCTCCACCCCCCTGGCCCAGGGCAACCTCGCGGCCAGGCTGAAGAGGTGCGAGATTAGGCACATTATTGTGCGTTCGCCAAATAAACCTTTATTTTAAGAGTCGAAGTGAGTTGACTCACAAATTCCTGGCGAGTCGATCCGCCGCCACGCAGACCGCTATTCGCTGTGTAATTCGGCAACAAAATCATAGGCATCGCCGCGGTAAAACGAGCGCGTGGATTCCACCACTCGTCCGTCCGCCAGGAACGCGCGGCGCTCGATCAGCAGTCCGGGGCTGCCGGCCGGCAAGTGCAGCAGTCGCGCGGTTTCCTCGTCCAGCGCCACCGCACGCAGGTGCTGCAGTGCACGTACGGGGCGGTTGCCGTGCGGCTGCAGTGCTTCATAAAGCGAATCGATCACGCTCAACGGGTCTGGCAGCAAGGCTTGTGGCACCAGCGTGCGTTCCACCGCCAGCGGCGAATCGCCGCCATAGCGCACCCGATGGATGCGCACCACGCCGCTGCCTGGGGACAGATTGAGGGCCATGGCTTCTTCCGGAGTGACTTCGCCTACGCTGCGGTCGAAAAACTCCGAGCGCGGATTCAGCCCGCGCTCGCGCAGGTCGTCGGTGAAGCTGGTCAGGCGCGAAAACGAACGCTGGATGCGCTCGGCGACGAAACTGCCCGAACCGTGGCGCTGGGTGAGCAGGCCCGCTTCGACCAGCCCGGCCAACGCGCGGCGCACGGTGACCCGTGACAGGGAGAGTTGCTGGCACAGGTCACGTTCGCTGGGCAGCGCCTGGCCGGGTTGCAGCACGCCGCTGTCGATCAGGTTCTGCACCCCCCGGCGCAGCCGCTGATAGGCGAGGGTCCGGGTGGTTTCGGCGGCGGCCAGGCGTTGGTATTCAAGGGTCAGGGCTGAGCTCATGCAGCGAAAGTACCAATTAAGTACCAATACTACAAGCCAGCCATTGCACCATCGCAAATCAAGCACATGACTGGCCTACATGGTATTTCGGTGGTATTTTCCGTGTCCCCCTTCCGTGCCCTTGAGACCTGTCGTGACTGCCAAGACCGTCCCCGTCGAGACCTTCGACCTTGTGATTTTTGGTGGCACCGGCGATCTGGCGCTGCGCAAGTTGCTCCCGGGCCTGTTTCGCCGCTACGCCGACGGGCAGATTCCCGAAGACAGCCGCATGGTCGGCGTGGCCCGCGACACGCTGTCCGACGAAGACTACCGGGCCAAAGTCAGCGAGGCACTCGCGTCTGTGGTCGGTAGTGAGCCTTCACACCAGGCCAAGCTCGCACCCTTCCTGCAGAAGCTGAGTTACCACGCGCTGGACGCGACCAAGCAGGAAGGTTGGCAAGGTTTTGCCGATGAGTTGCTGACCCACGGCGACCGCATCCGCGTGTTCTACCTGTCCACCAGCCCCGGCCTGTTCGTGGACCTGTGCACCCGTCTGAAGACCCATGGCCTCAACGGCGGCAAGTCGCGCGTCGTGATCGAAAAACCCATCGGCAAGGATTCCGCCAGCGCCGCCATCATCAACGACGCGGTCGGCAGTGCATTCTCGGAAAGCCAGATCTTCCGCATCGACCACTACCTGGGCAAGGAGACGGTGCAGAACCTGATGGCGCTGCGCTTTGCGAACATCCTGTTCGAGCCGTTGTGGAATTCCAACTACATCGACCACGTGCAGATCACCGTCGCCGAAACCGTGGGCCTGGAAAAACGTGCCGGCTACTACGACACTTCCGGCGCGCTGCGCGACATGGTCCAGAACCACCTGCTGCAACTGTTGTGCATGGTCTCGATGGAGCCGCCGGCAGCGATGCAGGCCGACGCGGTGCGCGACGAAAAACTCAAGGTGCTGCGTTCGCTGCGCCCGATCACCAGCGAGGACGCCGCAGCGCTCACCGTGCGCGGGCAGTACCGCGCCGGTGCCAGTAATGGTGGCGCCGTGCCCGGTTACCTGGACGAACTGGGCCGCAATGATTCGCGCACCGAAACCTTCGTCGCCTTGAAGGCAGAAGTCGACAACTGGCGTTGGGCCGGCGTGCCGTTCTACCTGCGCACAGGCAAGCGCCTGGCCGAGCGCGTGTCGGAAATCGTCATCGCGTTCAAGCCGGTGCCGCATTCTATTTTCGAAAACGCCGCGGGCCCGGTGATGGCCAACAAGCTGGTGCTGCGCCTGCAGCCGGACGAAGGCGTGAAGCTGTGGCTGATGATCAAGGACCCCG
>JBDTZK010000442.1:0-2731 GCA_040005195.1 Pseudoxanthomonas sp. | reverse complement strand
CTGGGCAACGATCTGGTACCCGACTTCCTGACCTCGCTGCGCGACGGCGGCTTCTACGGATTCCCCTACAGTTATTACGGCCAGCACGTGGATACACGCATGCAGCCGCAGGATCCGGCCATGGTGGCCAAAGCCATTGCGCCGGACTACGCATTGGGTTCGCACGTCGCTGCGCTTGGACTGGCGTTCTACACCGGAGAAGTGCTGCCGTCCCGTTTCCAGGGCGGCGCGTTCATCGGCCTGCATGGTTCCTGGAACAGAAAGCCGCTCAGTGGTTACAAGGTTGTTTACGTACCTTTCAACGAGGGGATGCCTTCCGGTCCCATCGAAACCGTGCTGGACGGCTTTGTCGATGCGCAGGGCAATGCGCAGGGCCGACCGGTTGGGGTTGCGCAGGACAAGGCGGGCGCCTTGCTGGTGGCCGATGACGTCGGCAATACGATCTGGCGGCTGACTGCAGCCCCGCGTTGACAGGCAGAGCGGGTTGGCCCCACGCCGCGGTGACTCCAAAGCGTGGCAGCCAACACTGCGCAAACGAGTTCACGTAGCGCGCCATGAAAAAGCGCGCGCAAGGCATGACTGCCGTTTCAGCGTTTCGCTGTATTCGCGGTCACCAGCGGCGAGGGCTCCAGATAAAGCGCCTGCAAGCGCTTCCGGTCTTCAGGGCCCACCTCCAGTACCTGTTCGAAATACGCATCGAGCGATCCGTAATCGTTGCGAATCTGATCGAATGCCGCCGCAATCAGCGAGGCATCGGTGCCCGACAGTACTTTCAGCGCTTCCGGCGGAAGCTTGCTCATCGCTTCCATTGTCGCGCTGTGCGGGGCATCGGCTTTGTGCCTGCCCTTTGCTTTGGCGCGTTTGGCCTGGCGCGCGGCTTCATGCTTCGGATAAATGTAGGTGCTCAGCGCGTAATCGGCACTCACCGTATCCGGGGCCACACCAAGCGCAGTCAGTACCAGAGCACCCAGCACGCCGGTACGGTCCTTGCCAGCGCTGCAGTTGAACAGCAGTCCATTGCCTTCCTTCAGATCGGCGAACGCCTGCTTGAACTGCGGCGCATAGGCCTTTGGCATCGTCCGATAAAAGCCACCGAACACACGCAGCGCCGCCAATTCCGGGTTCGCCGATGGGGTGGAGAAAGCCTGGACGAATCCGCTGGTGTCGAAATCCATCTTGTAGTCGAGGCTGTAGTAATCGCCTCCGTGGGTGATGCGCTTGGCATCGGTGGGTTCAACCTTCCGCTCGTCCTGGGAACGGAGGTCGCAGATGGTCTTGATGCCGAGCGTTTGCAGGTAGATGTAATCAGTATCGGTCAGGTCGCTCATGACACCCGAACGATAGAGCTTGCCCCACTTGACGCTGCGCCCGTCAGTGGTGCGGTAGCCGCCGAGGTCGCGAAAATTGACGCCACCTTCCAGCGGCAGGATGCGCTCGGCGACGATTTCACTATGCCCTTGGTTGTCGTCGACCAGCACATAGGGGCGCATGCCGGCGACGTGTTCAAGTTCGACACGGCCACTGGTGCCAGCCGTATCGTCAATCTTCCGCTCCATGCCGGAAACATGGCCCTGCGCATCACTGAGTGCGAAGTCGAATTTTTCAGCGGCAACGAGTGCGCCGGTCCAGACCACGGCGATCTTCGTCGGCGAAACGCGTTCAACTGCGATATCGGTGGGCAGTTCCGCCTGCGCATTGCATGCGAAGGTGGCGATGGCCAGAACCAGAGCGCGGGTCAATAGGTTTTTGCTGTTGTTCATGCGATGTCTCCTTAGAAACGAATGGCGACGTCGAGCCCGTAGGTACGCGGCTCGTTGAAGATGCCGTAGGAACCCAGGGCGGCGGTATTGCTGGTGTAGAACAGGTGTTCCTCGTCCAGCAGGTTGCGCGACCAGAGCGAGAATTCCGCCGAGGCGCCGCTGTTGCCCATCGGCACGTCGATCAAGGCGACGCGTGCGTTGACCACCAGGGAATCGTCGGTAAGTGTCTGCTCGATCTCGCTGGTGTAATAGCCATCAGCCCAATTGCCGTCGACATGGAACTTCAGGGCCGAGCTGCCCAGCGGGAAGAGGTAATCGATGGCCACGCTGCCGGCGTTCTTCGGCGCATACAGCGGAAGTACGGTGACCAGTGGGTTGCCCGTCACGTAGGGGTTCGGTGCCTGCAACGGATCGGCCTTGGTGTAGGCGTAGTCCAGGCTCAGGGTCAGGCCGTCGAGCGGCATGATGCTGAACTCCAGTTCCGCACCCTCCGACTTGCCTTCGGTGCTGGCATTGGTGGTATCGGAGACGGTGCGGGTCTGGCCCGGCGCCAGCGGCAGATAGAAGTCCATCTGCCTGTCTTTGATCGTTGCGGAGAACAACGCGAGATTCAGACGTGCGCGGTCTTCCCAGAACTGGGTCTTGGCGCCGAGTTCAATTGCTTCCACTTCTTCCGGCGCGAACGCGCGATAGCTGATCGAACGCGAGTTGGCGCCGCCGGCCTTGAAGCCGGTACTCCACTTGGCATAGAGCATGGTGTCTTCGCCCAGGTCGTAGGCCACGTTGAACATCGGGTCGAAGCGGCTCCACGAGCCGTCGAATGAGAGCTTGGACGCGGCACCATTCAAGGTATGCAGCTTTCCTTCCTTGTCGTCCTGGGTCCAGCGGCCACCGGCGGTCAGGTGCAGATTCTGCAGCGACGTCGGCGTCCACGTGGCCTGGCCGAAGACGCCAAGGCTGTCGGCACGCGC
>JBDTZK010000441.1:0-2737 GCA_040005195.1 Pseudoxanthomonas sp. | reverse complement strand
CAAGCCCCGCTCTACGAAAACAAGTGACTCATGACCAAAGGCCCTGTCATCCTCGAAGTATCCGTCAGCTATGCACTGCCGCGTGCGGGCTTGCCGTCTGCCGTGAGTTTCCGCAAATGGGTCGCGGCCGCGCTGCATGGCCGTATCCGCGAAGCAGACCTTGCCGTACGTATCGTCGACACCAAGGAAGGCCGCGCACTCAACCGCCACTACCGCGGCAAGGACTACGCCACCAATGTGCTCAGTTTCCCGGCGGAGATTGCCGAAGGCGTGAAGATGCCCAAGGGTTTCAAGATGCCGTTGCTGGGCGACCTGGTGATCTGCGCGCCGGTGGTAGCGCGCGAAGCGAAGGAACAGAAAAAGAAACTTGCCGCGCATTACGCGCACCTCACCGTGCACGGCGCCTTGCACCTGCTGGGCTGGAACCACGAGGACGACCGCGAGGCCGATGCCATGGAACAGTTGGAACGCGAGATCCTGGCCGAACTCGGCATTGACGACCCCTACGCGATGGAGGACTAGGCATGCGTCGTCTGTTGTTTCCAGTGGCGCTGATGCTGCCGCTTTGCGCGCTGGCCCAGGCAGACGCAAGTGACGGGAAAATTGATCCCGCGGTGATCGATCTGCCCGCCTTGATCGAGTGCCGCAAGGCATTGACGGACTTCCATTACCTGGCGCCCGCCCTGAGCGATCCGCTGCAAGCCGTCGCGCTGGGATGGCGGCCATTGCCGCAGGCCAACCTGTTCATGACCGAATACAGCTTGACTCGGCCGATCACCGTGTTCGGGCACGCCACGGACCACATCGCCTTCGCCGGCAACAGCATCCTGGCCATACTTGACCTGCCCGACCCGCGCCCACTGGCAAAACAGCTGGAACTGGAGACGGCCATCGACACACCGGACAAGGCGATGTTCGGCAAGGAACTGGTGAGCGAAGTGGAAAGCGACACGGAAGCCGGCGTCGCTTTCATCCGCTCGGTGGTCCTGAACGTTTCCAATGTGTCCTCGCATCCCGGCAAAACCCTGGTGGGTTGCAGCTACAGCCTGGACCTGGCCGAAGAACCCGCCGACGAATCCACTGACTCCATCCCTGCCGCTGATGTCGATGCAGCGCCGCGCTGAGGCCTGTTAGACTGACCGTGTCGCCCTCACCCGGGCTGCCTTTCAACACAAACATGTCAGAAGACGACAGTATTCCCGCGCCGGACGGCTCCGAGAAACACCCGGAGAAGCGGCGCACCTGGCTGGACCGCATCAGTTCTGCGTTCTCCGGCGAACCCTCATCACGCGACGACCTGGTCGCGTTGCTGCGTGATGCGCAGGCCGACGGCCTGATCGCCAGCGATACCTTGCGGATGATGGAAGGCGCTATCGCGGTGTCCGACCTTACCGTCGGCGACGTGATGATTTCGCGCTCGCAGATGGTGTCCCTGCCCATCGCTTCCAGGTTCCTGGACCTGTTGAAGGAAGTAGTCGAGTCCGGACATTCGCGTTTCCCCGTGCATGGCGAGGACAAGGACGAGATCCTCGGCATTCTGCTGGCCAAGGACCTGCTGCGTGGCGTGGTCGCTGACAACGGTCCGGGCAACGTGCGCGAACTGTTGCGTCCGGCGGTGCTGATTCCCGAATCCAAGAAGCTCAATCTGCTGCTGAAGGAATTTCGCCTGTCGCGCAATCACATGGCGATCGTGGTGGACGAATACGGCGGTGTTGCGGGCCTGGTCACGATTGAAGACGTGCTGGAACAGATTGTCGGCAAGATCGATGACGAGCATGATGATGCCGAGGAAGGTGCGGACCAGATTGCCGCGCATACCGACGGTCGTTACGTGGTAGATGCGCTCACCCCGATCTCCGATTTCAACGAACGCTTCGGCGCCGACTTTCCCGACGACGAATACGACACCGTGGGCGGCCTGGTCACCGCCGCGATCGGCCACTTGCCCGATACCGATGAAGAATTGACCCTGGGCCGCTTCGAGTTTCGCGTGGCCAAGGCCGATGCACGCCGCGTGCACTCGTTCCATGTCGGCGTACTCTCCGATAGCTAGGTCGTTTGCCCGTGCTGTGGTTTTGTGCCTGCTGTTGCTGATCGGCAACACTGCGTGGGCGGCTGCGCCTCGCATCGCCGTGATGACCATGCAACCGGGCGAAATTTTCTTCGAACGCTTTGGCCATGACGCCATCGTGGTATTGGACACGCAGTCCGGCGAGGCGACGTCCTACAACTTCGGCTTCTTCGACATGGGCGAGCCGGGGTTCGTCAACCGCTTCGCCCACGGCGTCATGCAGTACTACCTGGTCGCCCTGCCATTGCAGCAGGACCTCAGCCACTATCGCGAAGTCGGACGTGGGGTAAAGCTGCAATGGCTCGACCTGCCCGCCGACCAGGCACAGTCGCTGGCCGATACGCTGGCCGAACGCGCCAAGCCCGAGAACGCGCGCTACCGCTACGATTATTTCACTTCCAACTGCTCCACCCAGGTGCGCGATGCGCTGAACACGGCCATGGGCGGCGCGTTGAAACCGCAGATGGTCGGACGTTCACGCGGCAATACTTTCCGCAGCGAGGCAGTACGCCTGGTGTCGCCTGTGCCGTGGATGTGGCTGGGTTTCGACATCGGCCTTGGGCCGTATGCGGACGTGCCAATGTCGCGCTGGGAAGAAGCCTACGTACCCATGCGACTGGCCGACAGCCTGCGGGTGCGGTACTACGCCGATTCGCCGCGCTGGAC
>JBDTZK010000440.1:0-2744 GCA_040005195.1 Pseudoxanthomonas sp. | reverse complement strand
GGCGCGTTTCATGCGTTTTCAGTCACTACTACCTCTGCCATTGCCCAAGCCGTACGGCCATGGCAATGCGTGACTTCTGCAAGGACAAAAATGAGCAACGACAATCAGGCTGAACAGCGCCAGGCCGTACCTCTGGTTTTTCCACTGTGGCTTCCGCAGCAGAGTCGCTGGCGCCGCCTGCTCAAAGTGGCGCTGGGGAACCTGATGCTGGCGTTGCGGCCCGGACTGAAGCAGAAGCTGGAATCAGGTACGGCGCCGGCGGGACTTGCAGAACGTCTGGCGATGGCAGCGCTGGTGGACCAGCACCAGCGTGCGGGCACGCTTGAATCGTTGTCGCATCTGCACCGCAATTTCTGGGCCGGTGAACAATCGACCGCGTTCTACTCGGCGACCGAATCACGCTTCGAAAAAGTTTTCCTGGGCAAGCATCGCGCCATCGTCGATACGTTGGTCGAAGTAGCGGCGGGTGGGGAATTCCATACGGTGTGCGAAATCGGTTGTGGTTCGGGCCAGGTACTGGAGTTCCTGAAGGACCAGTTGCCCGACGTGAAGCAATTGATTGGCCTGGACCTGAATGGGGCGCAGATGGAAGTGAACCGGCAGCGCTTCCAGCACGAACCCCGCATGCAATTCGTGGCCGGCGATGCCGCCGAATGGATTCCGCAACACGCCGGACCCGGCTGGATCTTCGTCATCTATGGCGGAGTCTTCGAATATTTCACCCAATCGCAGTTACAGGTGCTGTTCGGCACCATCGCTTCACATGCGCCCGCCTGTATCGCACTGGTAGAGCCTTTGGCCGATGACCAGGACCTGTCAGCCGCGGGCCCTTCCAGCGCTTACGGCATGGAGCTGAGCTACAGCCACCCGTACGTGCGTTTGATCGAAGACAGCGGCATGCGGATCACCTGGCGCCAGGACACCCATTTCGCGGAGCATCGCGCCGTCATGCTGGTGGCGCGCACCTGACTTTGACACCTGACGGTCATGGCGCGGGTACTGGACTCTCCCGCGTGTCATGCTTGTGTCACAAAACTGTCGTGTAATCCCGTAACTGGCTGGATACGGGTTCCTATGCAAAAGCACATATTGATTGTCGAAGACGAGCCCGCGATCCGCGACATGGTCGCCTTCGCGCTGCGCAAGGGTGATTTTGAACCGGTGCACGCGGGCGATGCCCGTGAGGCGCAGAACGCCATTGCCGACCGCGTCCCTGACCTGATCCTGCTGGACTGGATGCTACCCGGCACCAGCGGCCTGGAACTGGCCCGGCGCTGGCGCAAAGATCCCCTGACCCGTGACGTGCCGATCATCATGCTCACCGCGCGCGGCGAAGAGAACGACCGCGTCGGTGGCCTGGAAGCGGGCGTGGACGATTACGTGGTGAAGCCCTTCTCTGCGCGCGAGTTGCTGGCCCGGATCCGCGCGGTGATGAGGCGTTCGCGGGAGGACGACGAAGACGGCAGCATCGCCGTCGGCGGCCTGCGCATCGACGGTGCGGCCCATCGCGTGTTCGCAGGTGAGTCACCGGTACCTATTGGCCCCACCGAGTACCGGTTGCTGCATTTCTTCATGACCCATCCCGAACGCGTCTACAGCCGTACCCAGCTGCTGGACCATGTATGGGGCGGTAGCGTCTACGTCGAGGAGCGCACGGTAGACGTGCACATCCGCCGGCTGCGCAAGACACTCGAACCGCACGGCGTTGAGAACATGGTGCAGACCGTACGCGGCTCCGGTTACCGGTTCTCGGCGGCGATGTGACCATAAAAGCCGGTCCTGTCTGCGATTTTCCCTTGGCCATCCGGCAGGATTATTTGCGTAACAGGCATCTGCCAGAATCCTGCTGATGCCTCTTCATATTCGCTCCGCGTGGTTCAAGACACTCGGCCAGCTGGTCGCGGTGCTGGTGCTGGCCATTCTGCTGGGCTGGGCGCTGGGTAATGTCTGGCCGGTACTGACCGTGGCCGCACTGGCCGTGGTGGCCTGGCATTACTGGCGGCTACGCAAGGTATTGCTGCGTCTGACCGCGAGGCAGCGCATCGAGCCCTCCCGTGGCACGGGCGTCTGGAACGAGCTGGACCGCCTGCTCTATCGCAGCCAATCCGAAATGCGCCTGCGCAAGCGGCGTCTGCTGGACATGCTGCGCGCCTACCGTGCCGCCGCCGCCGCGTTGCCGGATGCTGTGGTGGTGGTCGATCGCAACACCCAGCGTATGCAATGGTTCAACAAGGCCGCGACCACGCTGCTCGGCCTTCAGCACAACGATCTTGGCGCGGCCGTGGGTGAGCGCCTGCACTCGCTTTCACTGTCCCATTGGCTGGCCGCGGGCCGCAATGCCGAACCCATGCTGGATGCCGCTTCCCCGGTCGATCCCGACATGCGCCTCAACCTGCGCCTGATTCCCTACTCCGACGAGTACTGGCTGCTGGTCGCGCGCGACGTCAGCAAGATGTTGCGGCTTGAACAGATGCGTCAGGACTTCGTTGCCAATGTTTCCCATGAGCTGCGTACACCGCTGACCGTGATCCACGGTTACCTGGACATGCTGGATCCAACCGATTTCCCCGAATGGACCCCCATCCTGGGCGAAATGCAGCGCCAGTCGCAGCGCATGACCCAGCTGGTCGAAGACCTGCTCACGCTGTCTCGCCTGGAAGCGCAGGACAGCCTGCCGGACGAAAGCGTGGCGATGGCGCGCACGTTGCAGGCTTTAAAGGCGTGCCAGAAAAAACTTTCCAAAT
>JBDTZK010000439.1:0-2747 GCA_040005195.1 Pseudoxanthomonas sp. | reverse complement strand
GGCCTGACCGGATCAAGGACTACCGCACCTGTCGCATCCAGGCCGGCCCAATGCGTGGAGTTGGCCAATGATACGGCTTCGTACAAATCGTATTTGCCGTCTGCCTTGCGCTTCAACATCATCAGGTTCGCGGCCGCCAATGGCGTTTCGACCAGCGGGACGCTGCCCATCAACAACAAATCGTCCGGCAGCTCGGTCAGCGAGCGCAGGGGTGCACTGTCGGCCTGTTCGTATAGATAGGCTTCGGCTGCGGCCAGCAGGCCAGGATTGCCACGGAACAGGCGGTAGGCGCCTTCATCCTGCAGCAGCTGCAAGCCATCGGCATACCCTGTGGGCAAGGGGTAACGCCCATCAGCCAACGCGGCCAGGGAATAAGCCGCGGTCGTGAGGCTCTCCCCAACCACCGACTTCAGGACCTCTTCGAATTCAGCGTCCGTGGTGGCATCACGGCCACCCAGGGCCTGGTTAATCAACAGCGCCAGCGCGGTACTGTACGGCGAAGCATTTAGCGACGAATGTTCTGCAACCACTAACTGTCCATCACCGTTGGCCCGCGACCGCAGCAGACTGGCACTGCCCAAGAGCGAACGGAAATGAACCTGCGGCGCATGCACATCAACGACCAGCATGTCCTCCGGTCGCGCCACGACCAATACCGTATAGACATTGCCCTCCAGCGAACCGGTATAGCGATTGCCGCCAGCCGTCACTGTCACCTGCTGCGCGCTTGCACCGGGCGTTAGCCCAATCACTTGGCCCGATAAGCGCAAGGCAACCGGCGGAACCAGCGGATGGGCCCCATTGACCGCTATGGCGGCCGACGCAGCGGCCGGCGTCGCGGAAGCGCCACTCGCGCTCCTGGACATACTGGACGCAAATGCCGCCGCCGCTGCAATCGTCACAATGATCCAGAGGGCAAATCCCTTTCTGACGAACATCCGTTATCCCCTAAGGTGCACTTAGCTCCATGCCGGTGCTTCCTCTTCCCCAGAGGCATCGCAGGCCGACCCGACTATCGCGAATCTACAACACCCCGGCCGGGACCGTCGACAGGCGACCGGAATCCAATCCCTACACTCAGACCTCGTCGCCGTATAACGACGACCAAGCCTGCTCGGCTTGAGTCAACTGTTGCTGTAGCGATTCCCGCTCATGACCCAATTGCAGAACCTGATTGGCGTGTTCGTAGATTTTCGGATCGGCCAGATCGGCATCCAGCTTGGCCAGCTTACCTTCCAGTTCGGCTACGAGTGCCTCAGCCTGGGCCAGCTTGTGCGGGTTGATCTTCTTGGCCGGTACTGCAGGCTTGGCGGCGGCGACTGGTAGCGGCGTTTCCGGAATCTTCGGCGGCTTGTTGCCCTGCGCGTTGGCGCGGCTGCGCAGCCAGGCGGCGTATTCGTCCAGGTCGCCGGCAAAAGGTTCCACCACGCCATCGGACACGCGCCAATAGGTTTCGCAGACCAGGCCGATGAGGTGGCGATCATGCGAGACCATGACGATGGCGCCTTCGAACAGGCTCAAGGCCTCGGCCAGCGCCTCGCGCATTTCCAGATCAAGATGGTTGGTGGGCTCATCCAGCAGCAATACATTCGGCTGGCCCCACGCGATCAAGGCCAGCGCGAGGCGCGCGCGTTCACCACCGGAAAATCCATCCACGCTTTCAAAGGCGCGGTCACCGGGGAAATTCCACTTGCCCAGGAAATCGCGGAAGGCCTGCATCGGCGAATCCGGTGACAGGTCGCGCAGATGATCGATGGGCGATTGCGCAGGCTTCAGCGATTCGACCGTGTGCTGGGCGAAGTAGCCGATGCGCACGTCCGGATGGCAGCTGCGCGTGCCGTGGATGGGCTCCAGATCGCCCACCAGGGTCTTGACCAGGGTCGATTTACCCGCGCCGTTGACGCCAAGCAGGCCGATGCGGTCGCCGGCCTCCAGCCCGAAGGCGACATCCTTGAGGATGACGGTGTCGCCGTAGCCGGCGTCGACGTGGTTCAGGCGGATCAGTGAATACGGCAAACGCGCCGGTTGCGCGAACTCGATGGTCAGTTCGCGCTCTGCACGCACGGCTTCTGTGCCGGCCATCTTGGCCAGGCGCTTGACCCGCGACTGCGCCTGTTTGGCCTTGGCGGCGCTGGCACTGAAGCGGTCGATGAAGCTCTGCAGGTGGGCGCGTTCGGCCTGCGCCTTTTCGTGGGTGATCTGCTGCAGGCGTAGCTGTTCGGAGCGTTGGCGCTCGAAGGCGGTGTAGTCGCCGGTATAGAGTTTCGCCTTGCCCCCGTGCAGGTGCAGGGTGTGGGTGGTGACGTTGTCCAGGAATTCGCGGTCATGCGAGATCAGCAACAACGTGCCGGGATATTTCAGCAACCATTGTTCCAGCCACAGCACCGCGTCCAGATCCAGATGGTTGGTGGGCTCGTCCAGCAACAACAGGTCACTGGGGCTCATCAGCGCCCGCGCCAGGTTGAGGCGCACGCGCCAGCCTCCGGAAAAGGACGACACCGCACGCTGATGGGTATCGGCCGGGAAACCCAGGCCGTGCAGCAGCTTGCCGGCACGCGCCGAGGCGTCGTAACCGTTGACCTCTTCCAGCCGGTGATGGGCCTCGGCGACCGCTTCCCAGTCCTCGGCGGCCAGGGCCTTGGCTTCAGCCCTCAGCGCAGCGGACACGTCGACGTCGCCACCCAGCACGAATTCGATGGCCGGGTCCGGCAGCGAAGGCGTTTCCTGGGCCACGCTGGCAATGCGGA
>JBDTZK010000438.1:0-2751 GCA_040005195.1 Pseudoxanthomonas sp. | reverse complement strand
TGTGTTGTGGCTGCCGACGGTGGAATCGATGTATCCCTTCGGCATCGAGCTGGCCGCCAGCATCAATGTGCCCGGCGTCAGCAGCGTGCTGGAAGGTGCGCACCGACCGGGTCATTTCGATGGCGTGTGCACGGTGGTGACGCGCCTGTTCAACCAGGTGCAACCCGATGTGGCCGCCTTTGGGAAGAAGGACTTCCAGCAACTCGCCGTGATCCGGCAGATGGTGACCGACCTGGCATTTCCCATCGAAATCCTGGGCGGCAGCATCGTGCGCGAAAGTGACGGGCTGGCGATGAGTTCGCGTAACCAGTATCTGTCGGCGCAGGAGCGCCCGGTCGCTGCCTTGATCCGCAAGGTATTGCTGGCGATGCGCGACGCAGCCGGCGCTGACGAGTGCCGTACAGACATTGAAGCCGAAGCGGCGCGCAGGCTGGGGGAAGCGGGCTTCGCAGTCGATTACGCCGCGATCCGGCATCTTGACCTCAGTGAGCCGGTGCAGGGACAGGTGGCCCCGCGTGTTGCGCTGGTGGCCGCCCGGCTTGGCAAGACCCGGCTGATCGATAACCTGGAATTCTGAAGTTCCTGGCTTACCCATTCATTTGATTCGCAGGCAGTTCCCATGACAACACCATCCGTTTTCGAGTCTCTGCAGTCCCACGCATCACGCCTGCTGGGTGCGACTGCTCCCGTGTTGCTTGCGCAAGATCCGGCACGAGGTACTGATTTTGCGATGCGCCAGGATGCGTTGTACTTCAATTTCGCCCGTCAGTCCTACGACCGCGATGCGTTGCAGGCATTGCTCGAACTGGCGTCGTCGCATGACCTTGCTGCTGCCTATCGCCGTTTGTTCGACGGAGAGAAAGTCAACGTGACTGAAGGGCGTGCCGCGCTGCACACCGCGTTGCGCGGCAATCATTCCGGCGCGGCCGTTGCCCGTGAAGCCTATGCGACGGCGGGCGAAGTTCGCGAGCGCATGGGCGCGTTGGTGGCGGAGTTGGAAGCCAGCAACATTACCGACATCGTCAGTGTCGGCATCGGCGGTTCGGACCTGGGTCCGCGATTGGTGGCGGATGCCTTGCGTGACCCAACTGGCGGTCGCTTCCGCGTGCATTTCCTTTCCAATGTAGACGGTGCCGCTGCGCAACGTACGCTGGCGCCACTGGATCCATCACGCACTGCGGCGATCCTGATTTCCAAGACATTTTCTACGCAGGAGACGCTGCTCAACGGCGGGATCCTGCGCGACTGGCTGGGCGGCAGCGAGCGCCTCTATGCGGTGAGTGCCAACCCCGAACGTGCGGCGAGCGCTTTCGACATCGTGCCTGATCGTGTGTTGCCGATGTGGGATTGGGTGGGTGGTCGTTATTCGCTGTGGTCGGCGGTTGGATTGCCGATTGCCCTGGCGATTGGCTTCGACGGGTTTGAAGGCCTGCTGGCTGGTGCGTCGAACTTCGATGCCCACGTGTTGAACACACCGTTGGAATCCAACATTGCCGTGCGCCATGCGCTTACCGCCGTCTGGAATCGTAATGCACTGGGCCACGCTGCGCAGGGCGTCATGACCTATGACCAGCGTCTTGCGCTGCTGCCCGCGTACTTGCAGCAACTGGTCATGGAAAGCCTGGGCAAGTCGGTGAAGCTGGATGGCAGTCCGGTCGACGCCGACACCGTGCCGGTGTGGTGGGGCGGTGCCGGCACCGATGTGCAGCACAGCTTTTTCCAGGCGCTGCACCAGGGCACCAGCATCGTGCCGCTGGATTTCGTTGGCACGATCCGCAATGACGATCCCTATGCGGAAAACCACCTCGCCCTGATGTCGAACCTGTTCGCACAGGCGGAAGCGCTCGCCAACGGGCAGGCCAGCGACGATCCGCATCGTGCCTATGCCGGCGGGCGTCCCAGCACCTTGATTCTGCTGGATGCGTTGACCCCGCAATCACTGGGTGGGTTGATCGCCATGTACGAACACAGTGTTTATGCACAATCGGTGTTGTGGGGCATCAACGCGTTCGACCAGTTTGGTGTTGAGCTGGGCAAACAGTTGGCGAGTGGTCTGCTGCCGGCCTTGCGTGGCGAAACCGAAGCCAGTGACCCGGTGACCCGGGTCCTGCTGGCGGAGATGCGGTCGCGCCGCTGATTGCACGTTCTGTCAGCTGTGCTGCTTCAAGGCCCAGCCCACATGTTCGCGGACCACATCCGATGCGTGGTCGTGTCGCGAGGTGAGGGACTCAAGAACCGCAGGCGTGGTCGGCGCATTACCCAATCCCACCGCGATATTTCGCAGCCAGCGCTCGTAGCCACTGCGGCGTATCGCTGAACCTTCGGTGCGGCTGAGAAAATCCGCTTCCGACCAGGCAAACAATTGCGGCAATGTGGCGATATCCAGGTCATTGCGCGCACGGAAATCCGGTTCGTCCGTGCGCTTGGCAAACTTGTTCCAGGGGCAGACCAGTTGGCAGTCATCGCAGCCGAAGATACGGTTGCCGATGGCTGGTCGCAGGGCTTCGGGAATCGACCCTTCGTGTTCGATGGTGAGGTAGGCGATGCAGCGCCGTGCATCCAGCCGATAGGGTGCAATGATGGCCTGGGTCGGACACACGTCGATGCAACGCGTACAGCTGCCGCAATGCGCTGATGCAGGCAGGTCGATCGGCAGCGGCAGGTCGACATAGATTTCGCCGAGGAAAAACCACGAACCCCCGTTCTTGTCGATCAGGCAGGTGTGCTTCCCGATCCAGCCCAACCCGGCGT
>JBDTZK010000437.1:0-2753 GCA_040005195.1 Pseudoxanthomonas sp. | reverse complement strand
AGCAGTTCGGGATCGTCCAGCAGCAAAGCATGCAGATCTAGAAACTCGCCCACTTCTTTGGCCAGTGCACCATGCAGGCGTTCGCGCAGTACATGCATCTCGCCGCGTGTGGAATCCACCGCGTCATGCAGGCGTTGCAGTTCCTTTTCCACCGCATGGGCGGGGATACGTTGTTCGACCACCTCCAGCGCATGCGGCAACCGGACCCGGGCACGTCCAAGTGCGCTTCCGCGCGAGGCGCCGTGACCGGTCAGCTGCAGGCGCACGGGTCAGTTTTCCTCGTCGAACCGCCGCTCGAACAGCGCGGCAACTGCCTCCATGGCCTCGGCTTCACCTTCCCCATCGACCCGCACGATGACCGGTGTGCCCTGGCCGGCCGCCAGCAGCATCACGCCCATGATGCTCTTGGCATTGACCTCGCGACCCTTGGCCGACAGCGTTGCATTGCAACGATAGCCGGACAGCAGCTGCACCAGCTTTGCGGTGGCGCGGGCATGCAGTCCCAGGCGGTTTGAAACGGTGAGTTCGCGCTCAAGCATCGTCGATTATCGCTCCATTGCGTGTGCCTGCAGCGGCTGTTGCAGGCAGTTGGTCCAGTCCCTGTTCCGGATAGTTCATCACCCTCAGCAGCATGGGCAGGCTCAGCGCGGAAACGCGCCTGACCGGTGTGCCCAGCCTAGCCAGTTGCCCGGCCAGGTTGCTGGGACTGGCACCGTATAAATCGGTCAGTACCAGCACGCCATCACCACTGTCCACGCGCCTCAATGCGGAAGAGGCCAGTGGCAGCAGCGCGTCGAATTCGGCGTCGAAAGGAACTTCGAATGCTTCTGTCTTCAGGGGTAATTGTCGTAACAGCCCGGTGGCAACCGCAAGCAACGCAGCGCCAATTCCGGGATGGGTAACAAGGAGAATGCCACAGGCCATGAGAGGAACGTTAACAGACCAGCATGACCGGCTGGAAGGCGCGGTCACGCCCTGGGTCAATCCTGCTCCCGGTGGAAGGTAGCCACTTCTTCCCAGCCCAGCTCGCGGGCATGCCGTGCCAGGCGTTCAACCAGGTAAACGGATCGATGCTTGCCTCCGGTGCAGCCAAAGGCGACGGTGACATAGCTGCGGGTTTCCCCGCGCAGCCTGGGCAGCCAGGTATCCAGAAATTGGCTGACCTGGCCGACGTACTCGCTGACTTCGGGCTGGGCATCCAGATATTCGCGCACTTCACGGTCGCGGCCAGACAAGGAGCGCAGATGCGGGTTCCAGTGGGGGTTAGGCAGTACCCGCGCGTCGAAGACGAAATCCGCATCGCCTGGCACGCCCTTCTTGTAGGCAAAGGATTCGAACAACAACGACAGCGAGGTGCCCGAGCTGAGCGCGAACTCGGCGATGATGCGGCGTCGAAGCTGGTGCACGTTCAGCGCGGTGGTGTCGATGACTACATCCGCCTCGCTACGCAGCGGGGCGGTGATCTGTCGTTCCCGGGTGATTGATTCGTGAAGGGACAGGCCGAAATGCGCAAGTGGATGCTTGCGCCGCGTGTCGGAGTAACGGCGCAACAGCACGTCATCACTGGCATCGAAGAACAGCAGCGTGGCATCCAGCCCCAGTTCGTTTACCGCTGCGCGCCATTGCGCCAGCTTCGACAGGTCGCTGTGGCGATTGCGCACGTCGATGCCCACGGCGATCTTCTGGGGCAATGTGTTGTCGCGCATCATGCTGCGCACGAACGAAGGCAGCAGTTCGACCGGCAGGTTGTCGACGCAGTAGTAATCCAGGTCTTCGAAAGTCTTCAGGGCGACCGATTTTCCCGAGCCGGACAAGCCGCTGACGATGATGACCGTTGGCGACGACTTCGGCGCGGATGCCTGCGGGCTCATGCGCGGCCGCTCACGGGTTGCTGCGCTCAAGCAGGGTGCTGTGCCTTGCGATGAACATCGCCGCCGGGTCGATGCCCTTGGTGCGCAGGATATGCAGACGCGTTGCGGCTTCGGTCAGCACCGCCAGGTTGCGTCCGGGCATGACCGGAAGGGTGATCAGGGGCACGTCCAGGTCAAGCACGTGCCGGGTACCGCTGTCGCCGGTCAAGCGTTCGTAGCCGTGCGGGTTGGGTTCGGTCATCGGTCGGGTCAGATGCACGATCAGCCGCAGGTATTTGTTCTTCTTCACCGCAGTGTCGCCGAACATGTCACGCACGTTCAGCACGCCCAGTCCGCGCACTTCCAGCAGGTCCTGGAGCAGTTCGGGGCAGGTGCCGTCGAGAACATCAGGTGCGATCTGGGTGAATTCGGGCGCATCGTCTGCCACCAACCGGTGACCGCGGCTCAACAGCTCCAGGGCCAGTTCGCTCTTGCCTGATCCGGCTTCGCCGGTGATCAGCACGCCAATGGAATAGATTTCCATGAACACGCCGTGCAAGGTGACGCGCGGCGCGAGCGTGCGCGCCATGTGGTACGAGAGATGGTTAAGCAGCTCGTGGCCACGCTTGGGCGACATCCACAAGGGCGTCTGGGATTCTTCAGCCGCATCGCGCAGGTCTTCGGGGCAGGACTGGTTCTTGCTGATGACCAAGGCCAGCGGCCGGTAGGACACGATCTTCTCGATGGTTTCCCAGCGCTGGCGTGGATCCAGTGAGTCCAGCCAGGCCAGTTCTTCGCTGCCAAGGATCTGCACCTTGTTGGGGTAGATGGCATTGAGGTAACCGGCCAGCGAGGGGCGGCGAGCCACCGTGTCCACGGCCTCCAGCATGCGCTGGTCGCCCT
>JBDTZK010000436.1:0-2755 GCA_040005195.1 Pseudoxanthomonas sp. | reverse complement strand
GCTTGATCGCGGTCGGCATGGTTGCCGAGAACAGTGCGACCTGACGGGTGGGCGGGGTTTTCTTCAACACCGCTTCCACGTCATCGATGAAACCCATGCGCAGCATTTCGTCGGCTTCGTCCAGCACCAGCGTGGTCAGCTCGGACAGGTCCAGGGTGCCGCGTTCCAGGTGGTCGATCACGCGACCGGGGGTTCCCACCACCACGTGCACGCCGCGTTTGAGCGCGGTCAGCTGGGGCGCGTAGCCTTGCCCACCGTAGATCGGCAGGACCACGAAACCAGGAATCTTGTTGGCGTAACGCTGGAAGGCTTCCGCCACCTGGATGGCCAACTCGCGCGTGGGCGCCAGCACCAGCGCCTGCGGCTTGCGCTGGTCCAGTTTCAGCCGCGACAGGATCGGCAGCGCGAACGCGGCAGTCTTGCCCGTGCCCGTCTGGGCCTGGCCCAGCAGGTCTCTGCCTTGCAGCAGGGTCGGGATGGTGGCCGCCTGGATGGGCGATGGCGACTCGTAACCGATCTCGGTGACCGACGCCATGACAGGCGCGGAAAGGCCGAGATCGGCGAAAAGAACAGGGGATTCAGACTCGTTGGACATGACAAAAACTCCGGCGCGCCCCGGAGCAGGGCCTACGCAAGGCGATATTGTGCGCCCTGCGACAAGAGCTGTCGCCCTAAAACCATGAATCCCTGCCCTTCGCCGTCACCGGAATGGGGCTGGCACGGGCGGCTTTCGAACGCGCAGAACCCGATTGGACCGCGCTGAAAGCGCCCGAAAGGCTAAGCCATCGACTTGCGATAACCGAAACCGACCATCTGCTTGGACTTCTCATCCCAAAGCTTCAGGCGCGCGCATTTCAGGCTTGACCACAGGGTCAGGCGCGGCGCGGACTGCAACAGCTCGCTGGACTCGAAGGCCTCGCGCAGGCGGTAGTTGGGGATGCGGCTGGCCAGGTGATGGATATGGTGATAACCGATGTTGCCGGTGAACCAGTGCAGCACCGCCGGCAGGTCGAAATAGGAGCTGCCCGCCACCGCGGCCGCGCCCGCATCCCACTCTTCCTTGCTGGTCCAGTACGCGCCCTCGAAGGTGTGCTGGACGTAGAACAGCCACACGCCCATGGCGCCGGCCAGCAGCACGATGGGCAGATGCACCAGCAGCACGGTGTGCCAGCCGATCACGAAGCCCAGCGAACCGCCCACCACCAGCAGCATCAGGTTATTGAGCATCACGCTGGCCCATTCCTTCTTCCATGTGAAGGGAAGATCGAACGGGAAGCGGTGCTTGATCACGAACTGGTACAACGGGCCGATGCCCAGCAGCACTGGCGTGCTGCGGTAAAAGCGGTAGCAGAGGCGCCCGAACCAGGAACGCGCCTCGTATTCGGCCACGGTGAGGGTTTCGATGTCACCCATCTCGCGGCGGTCCAGGTTGCCGGACGTGCCGTGGTGCACGGCATGCGTCTTCTTCCAGTAGCCGTACGGGAACAGCGTTATCAAGCCCAGCGTGGCACCGACAACGTGATTGGCGCGCTCGCTGGCAAAGAACGAACCGTGGCCGCAGTCGTGCTGGATGATGAAAAGACGAACGTAGAAACCAGCTGCGGGCACTGCCATCAGCAAAGTCCAGCCGTAGCCCCAGCCATCGACCACGCTCCACGCCATCAACGCCCAGATGGCCAGCAGCGGCGGCAAGGTATTGAGTAGCTGCCAGATGGCGCGACTCAAGCGGGGCTTGGCGAAGTGGGAACACAACTTGCGAAGCTGGGCAGCCGGTGTCGTGGCTTTGGGTTCGGAACTCAAGAGATATCTCCCGGAAGAGCCCCGATTGTCGGGGACAGATAAGGTCAGCGCAATGACATGCGCCGGCGTATGGCCAGTTTTGTTCATTCCAGCGCACTATTTCTGCGGCCGGACCCTCGCAGGCTGTGATTTTTTGCGCAACGGTGCGAATCATGGGTTCAACGGGCAACCGGAACCCCGACGGATGGACCTCATCGCCACCATGGCAGCCGACACGCAAATTCAGGAACGCTTCGCCGCGCTGATCGAACAGCACCGCGGCATCGTCTTCAAGGTCGTGAACCTGTACAGCTTCAACGCCGATGACCGGGCCGACCTGGCCCAGGAGATCGCGGCCCAGTCATGGCGGGCCTTTCCCTCCTACGACCCGCAACGTTCGTTCCCCACCTGGATGTACCGAATCGCGCTGAACGTGGCGATCTCCCAGGTCCGCAGCCGGACCTACAAGGAACGCCATTCGGTTGCGCTGGACGAATCGCTGCACGACATGCCCGACGAACAAGGCGTCGACCAGGAAACGAACCAGCAGCTGCGGGCATTGCAGCGCTTCATCGCCCAGTTGGAACCGTTGAACCGCGCGTTGCTGCTGCTGTACCTGGAAGACCAGAGCTATCGCGGGATCGCCGAGATACTGGGCATCAGCGAAACCAACGTGGCCACCAAGATCAGCCGCCTCAAGCAGCGCATCCGCAACGAAATTTGACCCACAAGAAACGACGCATGGAAAACATCCTGGAACTCGACGAACTGAAAGCGACCTGGCAGGCGCTGGACCGGAAGCTGACGCAGAGCAATGCAATCCAGCTGCAACTATTCAAGGACGGAAGGCTGAAGAAGATGCGCACCGGGCTTCGACCTCTGTTCTGGGGACAGGTCGTGCAGATCCTGTTCGGCGTGCTGTGCATCCTGATCGGGATAGCGTTCTGGTCGCAGCATCGCGAGGTCATGCATTTAT
>JBDTZK010000049.1:0-9259 GCA_040005195.1 Pseudoxanthomonas sp. | reverse complement strand
ATGCGCTGCGTTTCACGATGGCCAGTTATGCGTCCCTCGGCCGCAACATCAACTCTGCTGATTACGTTGCCCGCATACCGTCGCTAAAGGTGTCGGATTGACCTTCTGGCGAACAACATCAGCCGCGCGATCCGTCGGCGGTGGGTCCCAGTTCCTGCAATACCGCGGTGGCATAGCTTCCGGGCGGCAGCGAGAAACTTAAGGAGAGCGATCCGTCCTCTGCCCATTGCCACTTCAAGTCTGCTACCAGCAGGCGCAGTGATCGCCTTTCCTGTTTCAATCCCGCGTCTTCCAGCCCCTTGCGCAGGGCAACGCTGTCGTCGTCCTGCAATGCGGCGTGTTCGAGTGCGGCACATTCTCCAACACTGCGAAGCTCGCCTGCGCCCCATAGCGGCGCACTGGGATGGATATCGAATTCCGCCAGCCGGGTTTTCAGCACTTCGTTGAAAGGCTCGGGTCCGAATACACTTCGGCTTCCCGCCAGAATCCAGACCTCGCCCTCAAGGCCCGTGTCCCAGCTGGCGTCGCGCACGCGCACCGCAAGCACACGATTGAACAACTCCGAACGCGCGGCCGAAAGCAGGATCGAGCGCTGGTCGCGTTGCACACGCCGCCCGGCGAACATTGACAAAGCGGAGGCGACATTGTCACCACCGCGGCCGAAGCGTTGCTCGCCAAACCAGTTGGGCAGGCCACGTGCCGCAATCTGCATCAGGCGCGCATCAATGGCCTCGCGCGCGCCCTGCACGTTGCGCAAAACCAGCACGAAGCGGTTGCCCGCCAATGCCCCGCGCGGCAGTTTGCGGTTGTGCCAGACGTGTTCCAGCACATGCACCTGTTCGGTATCCAGCAGCGTGATATCCGGCGCGATGCGCTTGGGAAGGTGCACGCTGAAGCGCTGGCGCGTGACCGCATGCCGGTCTTTCATGCCCGCGTAGCCGATGGCCATTTCTGCCACCCCTGCCCACTGCGCCAGATGCTTGGCGACCGCCGCCGTGGTCAGGCCACGCTTCTCAACCGTCAGCAGCAGATGCTCGCCTTCACCATGCGGCGTGAATCCTGCGATTTCCTCGACAAAGAAATCCGCTTGTGTCGAGCGTATGCGGGCACTGAGCACGGGGCTGCCAAACGCGCTGGGAAGGGCCTCGTTCAATCTGTTGTGACCAGCAAGACCACCGCCTGCGCTGCGATACCTTCGCCGCGGCCGGCGAAGCCCAGCTTTTCGCTGGTGGTGGCTTTTACACTGACCAGGTCCACTTCAATAGCCAGGTCGGCAGCAATCAATTGCCGCATCGCGGCAGCATGGGGACCCACCTTGGGCCGCTCGCAGATCAAGGTGATGTCGGCGTTGCCAACACGCCACCCCCCATTGCCCGCGATCAGCGTATTGCAGTGACGCAGGAAAGCGCGACTGTCTGCGCCTTTCCATTGCGGATCGCCGGGCGGGAAATGCAGGCCGATATCGCCCAGCGCCAGTGCACCCAGCATCGCGTCGCACAGGGCGTGGATCACCACATCACCATCGCTGTGCGCGACGATGCCCCGGTCGTGAGGCACGCGTACGCCGCCCAGCATCAGGTGATCACCATCGCCAAAGGCATGCACGTCGATGCCCTGGCCGATACGTATGTTGAAAGCTGGAGGCATGCATCAATCCCAGAGAGGAGTAGAAGAACCCGACGGGTACCCTACGGAAGTCGCTGCGAGAGTATGAACTCGAAACGGGAAAGGTCGGCTGGCGTGGTGACCTTGAAATTGTCCTCGCGGCCTTCGATCAGCAGCGGGCGCAATCCCTGCAGCTCCATAGCCATGGATTCGTCGGTGACTTCCACACCCGCCTTCGCCGCCTCTTCCAGTGCGCGCGAGAGTTGCAGTCGGCGGAACAACTGCGGCGTCAGCGCGCGCCACAATCGCTGGCGCGGCTCCGTACCGTCGATGCCGCCATCGTCGCCCGCGCGCTTGAGCGTATCTCGCACCGGGGCAGCCAGAATCGCACCGACGGGATCATTGCGGCCGCGCTCGATAAGCTGCTGAAGATCTTCGAGCGCCAGGTTGGGCCGGGCCGCGTCATGCACCAATACGAAATCGTCCGCCTTCACTTCGGCGGGCAAGGCACGGAGTGCCGCCAATACCGATTCCGCGCGCGTAGCACCGCCCACGCAGGAAAAGATGGGTTTCCCGGCAAAACTGTCCCAGCCAGGCCAGTCCGCGTCATTTTCGGAAATGGCCACCATCGCGCCTTCAACACCCGGATGGGCCAGGAGCGCAGCCAGCGTGTGGACGATCAGCGGCTGACCCGCTACGTCCACATATTGTTTGGGAACGGGACTGCCGAAGCGCGTGCCGCGACCGGCCGCAGGCACAATCACCCAGAGACCCCGCATCAGTGGTCAGGCTCCGCTTTTGCGCCACTTTCTTCAGCGACGGGCACAGGTACGGTGGAGGTCGGTGATTCCACCACGCGGTAGAACTTCTCACCCGGCTTGATCATGCCCAGTTCGCTGCGTGCACGCTCTTCAACGGCTTCCTCACCGGACTTGAGGTCATCCACTTCGGCGGCCAGCGCGTTGTTGCGTTCAAGCAGCCCCTGATTCTCGCGCTTCTGGTGAGCCACCTGGTTTTGCAAGCCAGTCACTTCACCCCAACTCCCGTTGCTCAGCCACAGGCGGTACTGCAGCCATCCGAACAACAGCGCCACCACCAGCAATGGCCAAGCCAGGCGGCGCATCACCTATCGCTTCAGCGACACGAACGCATCGTTGCCGGCGTAACGCGCGCGCGTACCCAGCGCTTCCTCGATGCGCAACAACTGGTTGTACTTGGCGACTCGGTCGCTGCGGCACAACGAACCGGTCTTGATCTGGGTCGCTGTGGTGGCCACCGCGATATCGGCAATGGTGGTGTCTTCGGTTTCGCCGGAACGGTGCGAAATGATCGCAGCGTAATGGGCATGGTGCGCCATGGCGACGGCTTCCAGGGTTTCGGTCAGCGTGCCGATCTGGTTGACCTTGATCAGGATCGCGTTGGCGGTGCCGGACTCGATGCCTTCCTTGAAGATCTTCGGGTTGGTGACAAACAGGTCGTCGCCGACCAACTGCACTTTCTTGCCGATGCGGTCGGTTAACAGCTTCCAGCCCGCCCAGTCGTCCTCGGCCAGGCCGTCTTCGATGGTGATGATGGGATACTCCGCGGCCCAGCCGGCCAGGAAGTCGACGAACTGCTCGCTGGTCAGGCGCTTGCCTTCGCCCATCAAATGGTACTTGCCGTTCTCGAAGAACTCGGTGGAGGCCACGTCTAGGCCCAACAACACGTCTTCGCCCGCCTTGTAGCCTGCCTTGCCAATGGCTTCCAGGATGGTGTCGAGCGCCTCGACATTGCTGCGGAAATCCGGGGCAAAACCGCCTTCGTCGCCGACTGCCGTGCTCAAACCGTGGCCCTTCAGCACCGACTTCAGCGAGTGGAAAATCTCGGTGCCCGCGCGCAGGGATTCGGCGAAGTTGTCGAAGCCCACCGGCAACACCATGAACTCCTGGAAATCCACGTTGTTGTCGGCATGCGCACCGCCGTTGATGATGTTCATCATCGGCACCGGCAACACCACATCTGCACCATTGGACAGGTGCTGCCACAGCGGCATCTTTTTGGATGCCGCAACGGCATGTGCGTTGGCCAGTGAAACACCCAGCAACGCGTTGGCGCCCAGTCGGCCCTTGTTTTCAGTGCCATCCAGATCAATCAGGCGGCGGTCCAGCCCTTCCTGATCGGCGGCATCGAATCCGTGCAACGCAGTGGCAATGGCGCCGTTGACGTTGCCTACGGCGTTCTTGACGCCCTTGCCCATGTAACGGGTCTTGTCGCCATCGCGCAGTTCGACCGCTTCCTTCGAGCCGGTGGAGGCGCCGGACGGCACCATCGCACGGCCGAAGGAACCATCTGCCAGCGTGACTTCGGCTTCAAGCGTGGGATTGCCTCGGCTGTCGAGGATTTCGCGGGCGTGGATTTTAGATATGTTGGTCATAGGATTCGTCAGGGGGTCGGAGATTTGGTTTTAAGTGCGGCTTGCAATTCGTCCATCACAAGACGGTCAGACTGTACTTGCTCGTAGTAATCCCGCGTGCCAGTCGGGATACCGTCCACTTCAGGAATGCCGAACCGTGTTCGCTGCAAGTCTACAAAGAAAAGCACTTGCGAGCCGACTTGGAGGATTGCACCGCAGTTGCTGAGACTCGTAACAACTACACCAACTGCAGGTGGCAGGCCTTTCAAAGCCTTTCTGAGTCTATAAGTGGCGACCAATTGATTGGCCTGCTGATTGCTGGGACTGAGGGGCAGCAATTCCGACTTCATGACCTGCGCTACAAATATCTCTTCGGAGCGATTGACTGCAGCTTCCACGCTCATGTCGTGATTCGGCGCAGGCGAACAAGCGAAAGAATGGCTGGCGCTGGCCAACAATATCAGCCCGACTGCGAATGCAATCGAGCAGATTTTCAAACAGTACTCTCCAGAAAACCATTCTTCTTGGTAATG
Source organism: Pseudoxanthomonas sp. (assembly GCA_040005195.1). Classification (GTDB taxonomy): domain Bacteria; phylum Pseudomonadota; class Gammaproteobacteria; order Xanthomonadales; family Xanthomonadaceae; genus Pseudoxanthomonas_A. Next base: position 4,729 of record JBDTZK010000049.1, on the reverse strand, counting down.
CTGTCCAGCGCCATCAAGGTTTCCAGCAGCGCTTCCATCTTGCCCAAGGGCCACGCATTCGGGCCATCGGACAGCGCTTCTTCCGGCTTCGGATGCGTTTCCATGAAGATGCCGGCAACGCCTACGGCCATCGCCGCACGTGCCAGTACCGGCACGAATTCGCGCTGACCGCCGGACTTGCCGTCCATGCCGCCAGGCAACTGCACCGAATGGGTTGCGTCAAACACCACCGGGCAGCCGGTATCACGCATTACCGACAGCGAACGCATGTCGCTGACCAGGTTGTTGTAACCAAAACTGGCGCCGCGTTCGCAAGCCATGATCTGCTGGTTTCCGGTCGCCTTGGCCTTGTTGGTGACATGCTTCATTTCCCACGGCGACAGGAACTGGCCCTTCTTGATGTTCACCGGCAAGCCGACACTGGCGACCTTTTGGATGAAGTCGGTCTGGCGACACAGGAATGCGGGTGTCTGCAACACATCGACCACGGAAGCGACTTCGTCCAAGGGAGTGTATTCGTGCACATCGGTCAGCACCGGCACGCCGAGCTGCCTTTTCACTTCCGCCAGCACCTTCAGTCCTTCTTCCACGCCGGGCCCACGAAAACTGGTGCCGGAGGTGCGGTTGGCCTTGTCGAAGCTGGACTTGAAGATGAAGTTGATGCCCAGCTTGCCGGTGATTTCCTTCAGCTTGCCGGCGACGTCCAATTGCAGCTGCATGGATTCGATGACGCAGGGGCCGGCGATGAGGAAGAACGGTTGGTCCAGGCCAACTTCAAAGTTGCAGAGCTTCATGGAATTTCTCGTTGTAAAAGCCCTTCTCCTAACGGGAGAGGGGTTGGGGTGAGGGTGCGGCGAAAAAGCGATGGCTTGGATAATTGAGTATCGGCCGGACCCGCATCCGCCCCTTCGGGGCACCTTCTCCCGAGAGGAGAAGGAAACAAAGCCGAAAGCGTCATGCCCGCGCTTCCTTCAACAACTTACCGCCGGCTTTCATTTCGCGCGCCGCACGGATGAAGCCGACAAACAACGGGTGACCATCGCGCGGCGTGGACAGGAACTCGGGGTGCGCCTGGCAAGCCAGGAACCACGGATGCTGGCTGCGTGGCAGTTCGATCATTTCCACCAGCAGGTCATCCATGGACTTGGCGGAAATCACCAGGCCCGCGTCTTCCAGCTGGGTGCGGTAGCGATTGTTGAATTCGTAGCGATGGCGGTGACGCTCGGCGATCACATCCTTGCCGTAGAGTTCGCGCGCCAACGTGCCGGGTTTCAGGCGCGCTTCCTGCAATCCCAGACGCATGCTGCCACCCAGGTCGGTGCGCTCGTCGCGTTTTTCGACTTCACCGGTGGCGGTGCGCCACTCGGTGATCAGGCCGATCACCGGATGCGTGGACTGCTTGTTGTTCTCGGTGCTGTTGGCGTCGGCCATGCCCAGGATATTGCGGGCGTAATCGACCACCGCCGCCTGCATGCCGTAGCAGATGCCGAAATAGGGAACGCCGTGTTCGCGTGCGTACTGCGCACTGACGACCTTGCCTTCGAAGCCGCGGTCACCGAACCCGCCCGGGACCAGGATGCCGTCGACATCGGCCAGCGCTGCCATGTCGCTGCCTTCCAGCTCCTGTGCTTCCAGCCATTTCAGGTTGACGCGCGTGCGCTGGCGCAGGCCACCATGCTTGAGCGCTTCACCGACCGATTTGTATGCGTCCTTGTGGTCGACGTACTTGCCGACCACGGCGATGGTGACTTCGTCCAATGGATTGAGCGTGGCATCGACCGCCGCTTCCCATTCGGAAAGATCGGCGGGGCCGGTCACCGGCAACTTCAACTGGTTGACCACGATCTCGTCGAGACCCTGCTCATGCAGGTACAACGGAATTTTGTAGAGCACATCCACATCGCGCGCAGTGATGACCGCGCGTTCGGGCACGTTGGTGAACGAGGCGATCTTGCGGCGCTCCGAATCGGGTAGCTCCTGCTCGCTGCGGCACAGCAGCACGTCGGGCTGGATGCCGATGGAACGCAGTTCCTTGACCGAATGCTGGGTGGGCTTGGTCTTCAATTCACCGGCAGCCGCAATGTACGGCACCAGGGTCAGGTGCATGAACAGCGCCTTTTCCTGACCGCGCTCAGTGCGAAGTTGACGGATGGCTTCCAGGAATGGCAGCGACTCGATGTCACCGACCGTGCCACCGATTTCCACCAGCGCGACGTCGAAGCCAGACGTGGCTTCGTCGATGCAGCGCTTGATTTCATCGGTGATGTGCGGAATGACCTGCACGGTCGCGCCCAGGTAGTCGCCGCGGCGCTCCTTGCGGATCACGTTTTCGTAGATGCGGCCCGTGGTGATGGAATTCTTGCGGCTGAGACGTGTGCGCACGAAGCGCTCGTAATGGCCCAGGTCAAGGTCGGTTTCAGCACCGTCGTCGGTGACATAGACCTCGCCATGCTGGAACGGACTCATGGTGCCCGGGTCCACGTTGATATAGGGATCAAGCTTCATCATCGTGACCCGCAAACCGCGGGCTTCAAGGATGGAGGCAAGCGAAGCAGCAGCAATGCCCTTGCCAAGCGAGGACACCACGCCGCCAGTAACGAAAATCAGGGGGGTCATGGCCGAAGGCCTCCCGGAAAGCCATAGTTTACCGGTTGGCAGGCCGCTGCACAAAGCCGGGAGTGTTCACCGGCCATGTCAGCCTCTTCTAAAAGCGCACGCCCCGACCATGCGGGGCGTGCGTGGGCCTATTGGGCCCGATAAACGTGTGCAGGAAGAACCGCCGGTCAGGGCTTGCCCTTTTCCTCTTCTTCCTCTGCATCGGATTGCTTGCCGCTCTTGGCCTTGGCACGTGCGGCCGCTGCGGCCTCGTTGTCGGCACGGCGCTGGGCCTTCTTGTCGGCATCGGAGCGGTTGTCGCTGGCCGCCTCGGCAGATTGCCCTGCCTGGCCGGTGTCCTTGCTCTGGGCAAAGGCGGTGACGGCAGTGAGGCCAGCGGCGGCGATGGCCAGGATAAGCAGATTGCGTTTGTTCATTGGATTCTCCGGGGTTGCGGCCGGCCCAGGCACCTCCCTGTGGTGCGCCAGCACGGGGACCATAGTCCACGCTGGCCTACCTGCCACTGAACGTGCAAAAAAGAGTCCGAGCCCGCACACTTCATGACTGCAGTGGCCCTTGAAAAACCTATCTCATCCATGAACACCCGTTACAACGCCGCCGACATTGAAGTCCTTTCCGGCCTGGACCCGGTCAAACGCCGCCCGGGCATGTACACCGATACCACCCGGCCGAATCACCTGGCCCAGGAAGTCATCGACAACGCCGTGGACGAAGCCCTGGCCGGCCACGCCAGCGAGATCGACGTGATCCTGTTCAAGGATGGCAGCTGCCAGGTCAGCGACGACGGGCGTGGCATGCCGGTGGATATCCACCCGGAAGAAAAGATCTCCGGGGTTGAGCTGATCCTCACCCGGCTGCATGCGGGCGGCAAGTTCAACAACCGCAACTACACCTTCAGCGGCGGCCTGCATGGCGTGGGTGTGAGCGTAGTCAACGCGCTGTCGACGAAAGTGGAACTTTTCATCAAGCGCGACGGCAACGAATACCGCATGGAATTCCGCAACGGCGATGCCGCGTCCAAGCTTGAGGTCGTGGGCAGCGTCGGCAAGAAGAACACCGGCACCCGCCTGCGCTTCTGGGTGGACCCCAAATACTTCGACACAGCCAAATACAACCTGCGCGCACTCAAGCACCTGCTGCGCGCCAAGGCGGTGCTATGCCCGGGCTTGACCGTCAAGCTGTTCGACGAGGCCAGCGGCGAACGTGACCAATGGCATTACCGGGACGGCCTGCGTGACTACTTGTTGGGCGAGCTCACCGATCGCGAACTACTGCCGCCGGAGTTGTTCGTGGGCCGCCTGTCGAAGCAGAGCGAGATCGTGGACTGGGCCGTGTCCTGGGTTCCCGAAGGCGACCTGGTCCAGGAAAGTTACGTCAACCTGATTCCGACTGCACAACACGGCACCCATGTGAATGGTTTGCGCAGCGGGCTGACCGACGCGCTGCGCGAGTTCTGCGACTTCCGCAACCTGCTGCCGCGCGGCGTGAAGCTGGCGCCGGAAGATGTATGGGACCGCGTGGCATTTGTGCTGTCGGTGAAGATGACCGACCCGCAGTTCAGCGGCCAGACCAAGGAACGACTGAGTTCGCGCCAAGCAGCCGGCTTCATCGAAGGCGCCGCGCATGATGCATTCTCGTTGTGGCTCAACCAGCACACGGATTTGGGCGGGCGCATCGCGCAATTGGCGATTGAGCGCGCCAGTGCAAGGCTGAAGACCGAGAAACAGATCGTCCGCAAGAAAGTCACGCAAGGCCCCGCCCTGCCCGGCAAGCTGGCCGACTGCATTTCCCAGGACCTGTCGCGCACGGAGTTGTTCCTGGTGGAAGGCGACTCCGCTGGCGGCAGCGCCAAGCAGGCACGTGACAAGGATTTCCAGGCCATCCTGCCGTTGCGCGGCAAGATACTCAACACCTGGGAAGTGGCGTCCGGAGGCGTGCTGGCGTCCAACGAAGTGCACGACCTCGCCGTCGCGATCGGTTGCGATCCGGGCAAGGACGACATCAGCGGTTTGCGCTACGGCAAGGTAGTGATCCTGGCCGATGCGGATTCGGATGGCCTGCATATCGCCACGTTGTTGACGGCGCTGTTCCTGATGCATTTCCCGGCACTGGT
>JBDTZK010000435.1:0-2774 GCA_040005195.1 Pseudoxanthomonas sp. | reverse complement strand
AACAGCTGGAACAGGACCCGCGCAGCTTCCTCAGCGCGTTGCGCTACGTGGATATCCCACCGGATTGCCTGTTCACGGTGCGCTTTGGCGGTGGAACCTGGCACCAGTTCGCCTCACGTAACGATCATGGGCGGCACCCGGTCTTCTTCGCGCTGTCCTGCCATACCGACTAACTCGGCGGCGAACTCGAAGCAGGCGTGCGTGCAAGCGTGCTGTCCGGCGATGCAGGTATCGCGACACTCACGGAACTGTTGCCGCAATCGGTCGCCCAACTGCTGCTGCGCGAACCGATCGTGCATGCCCAGGTTCCGACGGTGGCCCTGTCGCTGGATCGGGCACCCGGCACGTTCGGTCATGCCGTACAGCGCGTGATGCGTTGCTTCGCGGGTTTGTTCCGGGGTGCCTGGAGCGCGTTGCGCGATGCGCCCGGTTTCATAGCGGCGGGCGATAGACCGTTGCTTGTCGAAGAAATCGAACAGCCCCCCGAAGGCTCGCTGCTGCATACCCAGCTCACGCCGCTCCACCATCACCAGGACACCTTCCGCCTGACCGTGCGCGGCGAAGGTTATGCACGTCTGTCTGCGCAGCAACTACTGGCCGAAGTGCTGGAAGGTTTCCTGGTCAATCGTCCACCCGTCGTGTCCTGGTTGATGCGCGTTCGCAATTTCCTGGTCACACCCATGAAACTGCGGACCTCACCACTGGGTTGCCCTGTGTCCTCACTGCTTTCACAAAAAGACGGGGCGATGTTCGCAGGCAAGTATCCGGTCCTAGAGGCCTGCAGCAGTGAAGATGGAAAGCGTTCACAGGTCGTGCTGGGGGCCGATGACCGGCACCTTGTATTTCGCTCCTGTGTAGGCGTGCAGATCATCAGCGACAGCCAGATCGATTTCACGCTGGGCACGCGCGTGCGCCACAACAATGGCTTTGGATACGTGTATATGTCGCTCATCAACCGTGTGCACCGGCGCTACATATCACCGGCCATGCTTCGCAGCGCGGTGGCAAGTTCCCGCCAGTACGAAACACTTCAAGAGATGCAACGCGTGCTTGCCTGACCCAGGCCACAGGCTTGTACGCATGACCTTGCAGAAATGATCTTGCAGGCATGACCAGAAAAACTCTTGCTTGAGATGCGTGTAGTCGATGACTGCCGTACTTTCGCCTTCCTGTTCGAAAACAGTGCTGCCGCAATGGCTGCTTTACGCATGATGGATGTGGTCACTGCATCCCGATTGCGGCGGGCAAGGGCCCTCGGCACATGCACGCGTGCGTCGTTTTGCCTATGCTTTCCGCCTTCGTGCAATGCCGCACTGAAACGGGAATCCATGGAATGCGCCACAGCCTGCTCGCCCTCGCCCTGCTCACCAGTCTCGCCGCTTGCCAGAAAGCCGAAACACCCGCCGCGCCCGTCGCAGCGGAACCGGCTGCTGCCAGCGCTGCCGATACCGCCCAAGCCGACGCGCAATTCGCCGCGCTTTCCCAGCGCGCACTGGAGGGCTGGTTCCAGATGTCCCCGGTCAGCGCCACACAGATCGGTGAGCACAAATACGATGGGGAACTGGATGACATGAGTGCAGGGGGCCGACAGAAGAACCTGGATTTCGGCAAGAAGATCCTGGTTGAACTCGACGCACTGGATGCCAGCAAGCTGTCTCGCGAAAACCAGGTCGACGCCGCCATCCTGCGCAACCAGTTGCAGTACGACATCTGGAGCAGCGAAACCCTGCAGGGCTGGGCCTGGGATCCGCAGATGTACAGCGGGTTGGCCGGCGGCGCCATCTACAGCCTGATGGCGCGCGAATTCGCGCCGCTGCCCGACCGCATGCGCGCGGCCACGCTGCGCATTGAAAAAATTCCGGCGCTGTTGGCGCAGGCGCGCGAAAACCTGGATCCGGCGCGCGTGCCAAAGATCCATGCAGAAACGGTAGCCAAGCAGAACAGTGGCGTATTGAGCATCGTCGAGATGTTCATCACCCCACACTTGAAGGACTTGCCGGAAGCCGACCGCATTCGTGCTGAAAAGGCCACAGAAAATCTGAAGAAAGCCGTGGCCGAACACCAGGCATGGCTGGACAAGACCCTGGTACCGCAGGCGAAAGGCGATTTCCGCATTGGCCAGACCCTGTACGACCAGAAATTGCAGTTCGCACTGCTGTCGTCCTTGTCACGTGCCGATATCAAGCAACGTGCCGAAGGCGAGTTGAAGCGCGTGCGTGAGGAGATGTATGGCATTGCGCGCAAGGTCCTGAAAGACAAGACCGGCGCGCCGGAGATGCCCGACTCGCCCAGCGACGAGCAACAGCAGAAGGCGATCGAGGCGGCACTTGAGCTGGCCTACGCCGACAAGCCGGCACGCGACAAGGTCGTGGAAGCCGCAGAGTCCGCGTTGAAGTCCGCCACTGATTTCGTACGTGAAAAAGATCTGGTCACGCTGCCCGATGCACCGGTGAAGATCATCCTGATGCCGGAATTCCAGCGCGGCGTGGCCGTGGCCTATTGCGATTCACCGGGTCCGCTGGACAAGGGCCTGGATACGTTCTACGCCGTGTCACCGATCCCCGACGAGTGGGATGCCAAGCAGGCCGATTCTTTCCTGCGTGAATACAACAACCGCATGATCCACCTGCTCAGCATCCACGAAGGCACTCCGGGCCATTACCTGGAAGGCTGGCATTCGGCGAAGTTCCCCTCGACCCTGCGCGGCGTGTTGCGGTCGGGCATGTTCGCCGAGGGCTGGGCGGTCTACACCGAAAAAATGATGGCCGACGCCG
>JBDTZK010000434.1:0-2778 GCA_040005195.1 Pseudoxanthomonas sp. | reverse complement strand
GGGTGAATTCGCCGCCGGTGAAGTTCTCCAGCAGACCGGCGATGTTGAGGAAGGTCGTCTTGCCCGAGCCCGACGGACCGGTGACGGCGACGAATTCGCCTTCCTTCACATGCAGGTCAAGCGAACGCAGCGCGTGCGTTTCGACCATGGCAGTGCGGTAAACCTTGGTGACCTGGCGCATGTCGAGCATTGGGAATTCCTTGTGCTTGGTTGTTGTTGAGTTGCTGAGTTTTTATTGTTTGGTAGTACTTGGTCGAAACGTGACCTTGCTCGTCATCCCGGCAAACGCTGGGACCCATCCTGCTTTGGTAGTTGCTTCTGGAGAGAGTCAGAAGCAACGTCAGAATGGACCCCGGCGCTCGCCGGGAGCACGGCAGAAAAAACAACGGAAGACCAACTCATTGATTGACCCTGACGCTTTCCGCATCATCGAATTCTTCGCTGCCGTTCACCACGATGCGTTCGCCTTCGCGCAGTCCGGATTTGATTTCCACCGCGCCCAGACTGCTGACGCCGGTTTCGATGGGACGGCGCACTGCTTGGCTGCCGTTGATCACATAGGCGAAACCGCCACCCTGTTCGACGAATGAGCCGCGCTCCACCATCAGCACGTTGCGCCGCGTATCCAGCACGATGCGTGCTGACAGGCGCTGGCTCTGGCGCAGGCCCGGCGGCTGCTTGCCATTGGCGAAGCGCAGGCGTGCGTTGACTTCGCCGTTGACCACTTCCGGCGATACGGCCGAGACCTGGGCGGCGTACTGCAGGTTGTTGCTGCCGATCTGCGCCGGCATGCCGATGGCAAGATCACGGGCGAAACTCTCCGGCACCTTGATCTCGACTTCAAACCGGCTCAGGTCGACCACGCTGAGAATCGGCCCGTTCGTGGCCACGATAGTCCCTTGCGGAATCTGCACCTGGCCGATCTGGCCGTCGAACGGCGCGCGCACGGTCAGCGCATCGACCTGGCGCTGCAGTTCCGCCACCACGCTGCGTTGGCGGTCGGCCAGCAGGCGCTTGTTGCGTGAATCCAGGCCGGCCCCCTGACCTTGCAGGCCGGCATCCTTGCGCGCGGCGGCCAGGCCGATGTCGGCCTTCTTCAGTTCGTCCTGCGCCTTGGCGTATTCGTTTTGCGACACCGCGCCGCCTTCGTAGGCGCGCTGGTAGCGCTCCAGATCGCGCTCGGCCGCGGTGCGTTCAATCTGCGCCTGGTCCAGCAGCTTGACCGCGCTGGAACGGGTGATCTGCGCATCCAGCAGCGCGCGGCTGGCTTCGGCTTCCATGCTGGCCAGAGTGGAGCCCTCCTGGGCCAGCTTGCTGCGCAGTTCGGGGCTGTCGATTTCGGCCAGTGCCTGGCCTTTCTTGACCACGTCGCCGGCCACGACCTTCAGCAACACGGTGCCGCCGGCGATCGCATACAGGGTGGGGCTGTTGGCGGCGATGACCCGGCCGTCGGCGGAAATGTCGCGAACCAGGTCGCCGCGGGTGACCTGGGCAATGCGCACCTTGGACGCATCGTAGGAGCGTCCGCCCGACATCCAGCTATTGCCCACCCACAGCACCAGTGCCACCAGCACCACCAATGCGCCGCCACCCATCAACCAGGCTTTGGGAACCCGACGCCGGGCCGAGGGCGGCTTGATCACGTTGTCCTGGGCCGAGGTGTCGCGGATGCGGAAGGGGTCGCGGGTTTCCATAAGGCGTTCGGGTGTCCGTGGGCAGCGGGTTCTGGGATGCCAGAAACAACGCAATGGTTGTGCCAACTGCAAGTTACTGAATTCAAAGTGAAAACAACCAGGATGAAGTGTCCGCGCGGACACTTTCGCCGTCCGTGCGGACGGTCAGCGCCGTTTTCGGCGTTTACACTGGACACTCAATACTCAGGGAATAGCCATACATGTGCGGCATCGTTGGTGCGATCGCAGATCGCGATGTGGTTCCGGTACTAATCGAAGGATTGAAGCGGCTGGAATACCGCGGCTACGACTCGGCCGGCATCGCCGTAGTCGAGGGCAGGGACGTGCGCCGCGTGCGCCGTACCGGTCGCGTCTCGGAGATGGAGGGCGCCGCGATTGCGGAGAATTTCGCGGCCCAACTGGGCATCGGCCACACCCGCTGGGCGACGCATGGCGGGGTCACCGAAGCCAACGCCCATCCGCATATCAGCGAAGGCGTGGCGCTGGTTCACAACGGCATCATCGAGAACCACGAAGAGCAGCGCGCGCGCCTGCGTGAGCTGGGCTACCAGTTCGAATCGCAGACAGATACCGAAGTCATCGCCCACCTGATGCACCATTACCTGAAGCAGGGCAACGACCTGCTGGCGGCATTGCAATGCACGGTCAAGGACCTCACCGGCGCTTACGCGCTGGCGGTGGTCAGCCGCATGGAACCCGAGCGCATGGTCTGCGCACGCATGGGCTGCCCGTTGCTGGTGGGCCTTGGCGAAGGCGAGAACTTCGTTGCCTCTGACGTTTCGGCGATCCTGCAGGCCACGCGCCGGGTGATCTTCCTGGAAGAAGGCGACACCGCCGAAGTAAAACGCAGCGGTGTGCGCGTGTTCGATGCATCCAACACCGAAATCACCCGACCGGTGCACGTCTCCGACGTCTCGCTGGCCTCGCTGGAGCTGGGTCCGTACAGCCACTTCATGCAGAAGGAAATCCACGAGCAGCCACGCGCCATCGCCGACACCATCGAAGCGGTGATCGACGGCGGCTTCACTGCCGAGTTGTTCGGCAAGAATGCCGAGGCCGTGTTGCGCGATGTGGAAGGCGTGCA
>JBDTZK010000433.1:0-2782 GCA_040005195.1 Pseudoxanthomonas sp. | reverse complement strand
GCGCCGAATTGACCATTGCAAGGACCGCAACGATACCCAGCGCAGGCGCGAACGTGTTCCGAATACCACTCATGCCGTGGGTTCCTTTGGTTGCAGTTCCGTTTCAAAGGTAATCAAGTCACGGATTTCTGGCGTGCGCAGGCCGACCATCATCGGATTGCGCACGTTTGGCAGGAAGCAGACGTCGAAGATCTCGGAGATGTCGCCCTCGAACCGAATCCATTGCTCCACATCGCCGGTGCTCAACGAGACGATCTGCACGCCGCACCACGGATCGGCATCGCGCTTGCTCAGTTCAGCATCCAGCTGCAGGCCCTCGAAGCGCTGATTACGAGGCTTGGACAAGCCCACCGCGGCGGTGTTGCCGAAGATCGACAACCCGCGCAGGAACCCGGGCAGGAAGGTGTGCGCCACAAACGCCCGGCTCTTGAAGTCGACCCAGCCCAGATGCCCGGTGCCGGCATTGAGTACCCACAGCTTGCCGTTAGCCCAGCGCGGCGAGTGCGGCATCGAGAGGCCTTCGCAGACGATCTCGTTGGACTCGATGTCGATCACCACGCCGCTGTTCTGGCGTCGGTCGCGCCAGCCATCCACGGCATCGCTCTTACACACTGCAGTCACGTATTTGGGAGCGCCATCGACCATCGCCAGACCATTGAGATGGCACCGATCCTCGGGGGCGAGTTTGCTGATGAAGTCAGGTTTCCAGATGGCCTTGAAACTGTGCGTGGGGCTCAATTCGGCAAGGCAGGAATACTTGGTATTGACGAACACAACCTTTCCGTCCTTGCGGATGCCCAGTTCGTGGATGTCGAGGTCGCCGATGGTCTGCGCATTACGCGGCACGTAGCACTTATCGAACTGCCCGTGGATGATCTCGTTGGAGCGCAGCACATTCTCGAAGCGCCACAGCTGATAGAGGCCACCCAGGTAGATGCGCTGGGCGTTCCCGACGATCCCCATCGCGCGTTCGAAGATGCGCTCGAAGAATGCAACTCGGCCCTGCTTGTCGCTGCCGACGAGGTAAACGCGCCCGGTCTGGTAGGACGAGATCGCCAAAGACACGCCGTGGCTGGCTAACCATTGCGCCAGGCCACGCGAACAGCTTTTCTCAACCTTCAGATTGAGCAGATCAAGCGGGGGTTTGGCAGCCGGGTTATCGACTGCAACCGGCGCCTCAAGTGACGGGAGAGTAGCGGGGGCCTGTTGCACATCGGAACTTGGAACCTGTGGGGCCTCGGCATGCACCGCGTCGTCCGAATCGGGAGTAGCAACATTCGCCATCACCGGTTCTACGCTAGGCACCATGAGATTGTTCTCCTCGAGTTCCTTGTCGTCACTCACCAGATTTTTGTCTTTGATTGCCAAAAGATTCTCCACGACGGCATTGGATGACTGGATGGCGCGATACGTCCGCTCATTGATCCTGCATTGCGTTCCACGCCTCGCCGACCGCGTTGTATTCCGGCGAGCCCTCGCCATGCAATTCGCGCGCAGCCTGCAAGGTGGCCGCCCGTGCAGCCGGAAAGGACATGGTCGCGCTAAAGTGCGCGCTAATCGCGTTGTACCAGATCGCGCAGGCCTTATTATGGCCGATGCCGCGCAGGCCCGTGTTGCCGTTACGCACCAGCGATTGGGCACTCAAGTTGAACGGCGTGCCGGGGCCGAAGCCGGGTGGGACTACAGCACCTTCCGAAAGCAGATAAAAAAAATGACTGCCGAGATCGGAGTTGTAATCCGGTAGATCCGCAGCAACAGTTTGCGCAGACAGGGACATGAAGACCTCATCAGGAACATGGGGCGGCGACGATCCCAGACTGCTCCAGGACATCTAATGACATGGTGGAGTCTTGCGTCGATGTCGGAAAACCGGCGGACAGGAGGAACCGTCCGCCGAAGCAGCTTTACCAGATCACTCACAACGCCAACCAACCTTACCAGTTGTAACGCAATCCGATTTGGCCACCGACGAAGCTCTGCAACGCCCCGCCGTCCTGCCAGTTTAGGCCACCGAACAACGACAGCTTGCCGGTCGTCATGGCAATGCCGCCCTCGACCAGCGCGCTGGTGCCCTTGGTGCTGGACGAACCGCTGAACGTGTTGTTGATCGTGTAGCCATTGTCGCCATCGAACTCGCGCACCGCATTGACTGACGCGTACGGCGTCCACGTTGTTCTACCCGACGTGATCGTCTTGCTTGCGAGCAGGCCAAGTCGGCCACGAGAAGAGGTGCCACCTTTCGGCGTGAAGCCGGTGAGCACACCGCTGAGCGTGTCGACATCCTTGACCGAGGTGCGGGTGTACTGGAGTTGCGGAACGATCGCGAAGCCGTCGCCGAATGTCCACTCGCGGCCCAACTCGATATTGAACGCATCAGCCTTGCCAGAGGCGTGCGAGATGCCTACGCCCGTCTCGAGCCGCGCGTCGAAGTCCATCGTACGGTAGGAGGCATCGATGTAGAGGCCACCCGCCCCGAACCAGCTGCCATACAGGCCGCGTGTGTCGCCTTTGATCTTGTTGCGACCGGACACTGCGGTGCCGTTGAGCGTCTGGTCGCCCTGCGCCTTTCCGAGCAGCAGGCCGACGCTGAAGCCGTCTGCGATGCCGATGTCAACACCGAGTTCCTGTCCTGAGTTGGTCTGGTCGAACGCGAGGTTGCCGCCTTGGCCGAAGTTACTAGCGACATGGTCAGGCGTCACCGTCCCGCTGTCGGAGAACGCGCGCGCCCAAGCGCTGACATGGCCCTTAATGGCAGGAGCCATCACGCCCATGCGCTGACGCC
>JBDTZK010000048.1:0-9316 GCA_040005195.1 Pseudoxanthomonas sp. | reverse complement strand
GGAAACAGTGCATAAAAAATCATCTCGACGCCAATGGTCCAGCCGGCCCAGACGAAGCCCTCCTGTTTGCCGGGCCATAGATTGAAAACAAAAGACAATGACGCAGCGACATCCTGCCAGGGATGGACCACGTCGAACTTCCACGCATCGCGCAACAGCGTGATCACGACTAGAAAATAAAACAGTGGCGCTATGCGGAAGAATCGATGCAGATAGAAGCTCAGCATCGGATGCGGATCCTTCAACCTCAACGGCATCGTGTAGTACAGTGAGAATGCACTGACGATGAAAAACAGGGTTACGCCCGTACCGCCCGCGAGGGCTGCCTTTTCGGCCCATTGCGGGGGCACTAGGTTTGGTTGCGGGAGCAACAACATGTGATAGATCAGTACATAGATCGCGGCAAGGCCCCTTAATGAATCCAGGAAGTCCAACCGCCTTTTCAACGGCTGAGGCAGCGCAACCGTTTCCGAAAAACTGACGGAGGGTGGCTTCTCGGCCGGCTTGTCGTTACGCATAGTGAGCAGGCCCCGCTTTTACGAACGCTTCTTGAGCGCGAAACACGCCTGGTCATACTTCGAACCATCAAAGTATCCGGAAATAAACTCAAGGCCAGTGCCCATACCCGTCCTGACGTATTGCTCAGGAATCCACGTCTCTCCGTAGAAGCTCGAGTCGCGCGGCCCGCCGCCTCCGACTCCCTCAGAAGACGCATGCACCAATTCGCCTGCCCGGTACTTCCCTCTAGCCGCCTCTAGGTCAGGGAAAAGTTTCCCTAGCGCAGAGATATAGGAATTGTCCGAACCCTGCTTAGCCGCCCATTCGCAGAAATCGAAGAAACTAATGTGTCTGGTGGTGAAGGCAACCACGCCACCGGGCTTGAGTATCCGCTCGAATTCGCTCATCCAAGCGCGGCACGCCTTCTCCGAAAGGTGTGAGAATACCGAGTACGCGTAGATCAGGTCGAACTTGCCTTCAGGATAATCTGTGGGCGGGAAGGGTGGACAGACCTCAAATTTTTCGGACTGGAACAACTCGCGCGTCAAAACCACAAAATCCGGATCGACGTCAATGCCATGGATATTCTCCGAACGGACATCCTGCATGAACACCCTGGAGATACGGCCCCAGCCGAATCCAAAATCCAGCAGGCAAGATTCCGGAACCAAGGTTTTTCTTGCTTTCAACAATCCGTCTTGAACATTTTCATAGAAAGCGAATGCTTGACGGATCGCGGCCTCAGCCGATAGTCCTGTGGTATTGCGCTGCAGTTCGTCCGACGGGAAATCGGGCAATCTTTCCCCCAACGGACTGAGTTGGTGAGTGCCAAGACTTTTGATCAGTACGTCCAACCATTGCTTGTTTGATGCGGTCATGGTCATTGGGTCCAGTGATTGTGAGGTTCTATCTCTTCAAGGGTTGCATGGCAGCCCAAGTACGGGCGATACCGTCGGCAAGGGAAATACGAGGCGTCCATCCAAAGCGTTTTCTAGCAGCGCCGATATCAAGTACTACATTCCTTACATCGAACGATCTGGCGGGCAGGTACTCAACAGGAAGCGGGGCACCCGTCTGCTGCCTTATGACGTCGCACAACTGGTTAAGGCTATAGCCTTCGCCACTACCCGCATTGACGACGCCAGTGAGCCCACTCAACCCGGCTTCCACCGCTAGTGCCGTGAGGTCGTCAACATACAGGTAATCCCTAACCGTCTCGCCGTCACCCCATATTGCGACGGTTCCATGGTCCCGCGCTTTTTCGAGGAAGGCGGCGACCGCACCCTGCACGCCAGAAGCTGCTTGCCGGGGACCATAAGGATTGGAGGGCCGGATGATCATCGGATCCAATTCTCCCAGTTGCTGGTACATGCGCAGGTAGCTCTCGATTGCCACCTTCACGACGCCATAGGAAGAAATAGGATTCAACGGATGCGCTTCGTCCACGGGAAGTCGAAAAGGATCGCCGTAAACGGTACCCCCTGAAGAAAAAAAAACCAGTCGCCGCAGACCGGAGGCACGCATCGCCGCCACAAGCCTGAGGGCTCCGATGAGATTGCTAGCTACATCGCCCTGAGGATCCGCGTTCGACGTACTCGGCACGGTCGTGCTAGCAAGGTGATAGACGATATCGATGCCGGCCAATGCCGAGCGAAGTGTATCTTCGTCTCCGAACGCTCCAATCGTGTACTCAACCCCGACCCAGTCGAAATCCAACCTAGGCGCATATCGGTCCAACACCCGGATGTGGTCAACACGGCCACGCAACGCATCGACGAGATTGCATCCAAGAAAACCGTTTCCGCCGATGACCAATGCGCGCATTTTCAGGTCCCTGCTCCCGGTTCCCCGGAAAGGTCGAAATGTATCTTAAGTGAATCCAGGTATTCGCGTGCGAGTTCGTGCGTGCGAGGACTCAGCTGGAAACAACGTGCTGCCTCGCTTTGTAACCGACTGATCTCGCCGAAATGCAGCTCCGCCGCAGACCCGATGGTCACGCTCGTGGCGTGGCGCCTATGTCGGTTAAGCGATTCGGGGACAAAGCAAACTTTACCCTTTCGCATCAAGTGCAGATAAACGAGCCAATCACCTGCAATCTTGTAGCTGGATATTTCATTGATGTTTTCTCTCAGCACAGACAAAAGCGCATCCTTGCGAAAAAGCACTGAACTAACGTTGGGTATGGTGTTCTTAACCGCCATGCCCGCCTCTACCTCATCGGCCCCATTAGAAACGTAGGCACGAGACCAGCGGTCCGGCGACAATTCCTTCGTATAGGAAAGGTAGTCGCTCGCGAGCAGTTGGCCATAAGCGTCCATCTGTTCCGACTGGCAATAGCCGAGCAAGATCTCGTCGTCCCTTTCCATCACCGTCACGAGCCGTTCGACGAAATCCGGTTTGGATAAGTCGTCGGCTTCCGCAATCCAGACGTAGTCACCTGAGGCAAGCTCCACTCCTTTTAGCCACTGCAGAAAAACCGACCCGCTGTTTTGAGGGTTTTCTACAACGCGCGGCTCTGGATTCAACTCACCACGGAGCTGTTGCATGCATTCCAGGCTGTTGTCGGTTGAGCAATCGTCGAGCACGATGATCTCGTACAACGGCCAAGTCTGCGCACTCACTGAAGCCAGTCGATCCCGCAGGTATTGCGCGTAGTTATAGTTTGGGACGATCACCGAGACGCGCGCCATCGGCGCCCCAAGCATGCGCAAAAGGTCAATGGCGTATTGCCGGAAGGAGAAATCACGCTCAACGAGCGACCGCCCCGCATCACCCAACTCAAGTCGCTTGGCGGGGTCTCCCAACAAGGTCTCGATGGCGCGGGCATACGCCTCCACGTCCAAGGCCGGTACGACTACTCCACATGTGTTGGTTACGAGCAGGTCGGCTCCTCCGCCAGTGCCGGAAAAGGCAACCACTGGCGTCCCAACCGAAAGACTTTCCAGAATCACCGACGGAAACGGATCCTCTCGGGAAGCAAGTGCATAAACATCCGCGCCCGCATAGTAATCGTCGGTATCGAAATCCAGGCCCACGAAATGGAAACGGTGTTCAGCAGCCGTGCCACGCAGGATCTTGTCGACCTCGCCCTCCATCGCGACGTCACGATGGCCGACCCAGACAAAGTGCAGCTTGTCATTGACGTCACAGCCAATGACCGCCGCCGCCGCGAGCAGGTCGACGCCCTTGCGCCGGTCTGCATAGCCCACCGCAAGCACGACCTGAGTGTCGGCAGCCAAATTGAGGCGTTTGCGGAGCTTTTCCCTGGGAACTCCAAGGTCGGTCATTCCGCGATAGCGGCTCCTAGTAAATAGCCCCTGCGACTTCACAACTACATTCCGCGCCTGTTCAACGTCGAGATAGCTGTCCAGGCCCGCCTGCACCGCAACTGACCCGGCTACCACCTTTTCGGAATGACACGCCAAGTCTACGACGGCGCTCTGAAGCCCATACTGCTCAATCACTCCAGGCAGTTCGTGTACCAGCGTCACCAGCTTGAAGCCGGCTCGATGAAGTTCAGCGGCTATCCGGCCCGAGACTGCGGTGTTGGCCAGAACCATGTCAAAGCCGCGCTTGCGGAGGGCAGCGAACAATGCAGAATCGCCTTCGCCATCCAGTTTATGTACCGGTGCCAGAGCCTCGAAATCAGTGGTCAGCTGCCCCGGTCCCTGCAACATAACTTCTACTTCCAGCTTCAAGCCATGGATCAGCTCACGCACCAGATTCAGCGCCAAGTACTGCGCACCATGCGGATGGGCGTCGTGGGAAACGACAAGTATCCGGGTCGGAGTTTGGCCGGCATCAAGCGCATCGCGGGTCGCCTGCAGATACGCATACCCATATTTTCGGTCCGGCTCCAGGTGCGCGCCTTCAGCCCACTCGTTCCACGCGTTGATGAAAACGATGCTCTCGCCACTGACGGGATGACTGCGCGCATAGGTAATCGCACTCTGCAGCCAGCCGCCGTAATGTTCCGGAGTGGAGCCAGCGAATGTGTAGCCCCGCCCGGGCTTTCTGGCCTCGTTGTCCCAGCGCGGCGCCACGCCCTTGAACAACGGATAGGCAGGTTCCGGCCAGTTCTTGCCGCTTGCGACCAGGTCCTGATAGTCAACAATGTAGCCCGCGTATTCCGGATTGATGATCTCCATGCGCTCGTTGATGCAAGGCAATCCGCGTGCCAGCTTGTGGGGCGGGAACTCGATGGCGGCGTCGAAACCAAGCGTATTCGGGTCGTCGATGTCGAACTGGACCATTGCCAGAAATATCTCGCCGATGCCTTCTTCACGACAGCGCTCGCGCCAGATCTGCAAAGTGCGGCTGCAGTCCGGCAACAATGAGGGACGATAGACGATAATCAGCGGTCTTCCGTCAATCTTGATATATCGCGAATCTCGCAGGTATGGCAGAAGGTCGACGATGAACGCGAGGTCGTCCTCTGGCGTGTAACGCTGCCCAAGTAGAACGTCTTCGTCGTGCCCGTCCCATCTGCGCGTCCAATTCTCATTGGCCCAACAAAGACAGAACGGGAGATCGATGTCAGGGTGAGCGATCAACTGATCAATGGGTCGCTCCAGCAGGCGCCGGCCGGAAAACCAATAGTGATGAAAGCAAAAGCCATGTACACCGTAGAGACGAGCAAGCTCAGCCTGTCGACGCATGTTGTCCACTAGGCGTAGGTCGTAGAACCCGAGTTCACCGGGCAGGTGCGGCTGATCGTGGCCAACGTACTGTGGCATAGCGCGGCTGACATTGGTCCACTCGGTAAATCCCCGCCCCCACCACTCGTTGTTCTCTGCGATCGGATGGAACTGAGGCAAATAGAAAGCTATCGCCTTAGCTTTCAGGGCAATTGGACCGGCCTCGCCGGCCAAGGGAACGTAGGCCTCCCCGTGCTGCCCGACGCTGCGTGCGTAAAGGTCGTCAAGGAAGCGGGTCTGCGCCGGAGTCGCAATAGCGACCTGTTCTTTAACAACAGATACCGGATCGCTCGGCCAGACAATCGGCGAGCGAGCGCGACCACCGAAATAGCGCCAACGCTGGTACGCATTGGTGCGACCAAAAATCGAAGGGAGGTTGTGGAACAACCAGTGCTTCAGCGCCAGCCTGTGTTTCCATCCAATGGGTAAAGCAAGATAAGTGCGCTGGATCAGCCAACCTATCGTTGATTTAAAATTATTCACGCGTGACACCCATCAAGCGCCGCACCCAGCGCAGAGGCTTGGTCAGACGCCAACTTGTGGACTCTTTAATCTTATCAAGCCTATCCTTCGCCGAGGCGAGATGATGCTGCATTTCAAGTTCACGCAACTTCCATTCATTTTCGCGCCTGACCGCTTCTGCAACCGATGCTTCTTCGTGGGCGGAGTGAAGTTGGCGAAGCTGATAAATCATCGCTTCACCACCTTCGCGCTCGGTTCGCAGAATCGCAGCTTGTATTTCACAGGCGTGCAGCTTCGATTCGTACTCGAACCTCAAATTTTCAAGTGCCTGAACATGGGTGCGCAGCTCAGCGAGGGCAGAATCTCTTTCGTTGAGCATATGTGCGCCGCTTACTAGTCGCGCGTCCTTTTCAATCAATATCTCCTGCATTTGGGCAATCACTGCTTCACGCCCCGCGATCTCTGCTCTCGCTACATCTACGATAGCAGGGAGATTGCCGTTGATAAGCTGCTGCAATTTGCTATTGAAATCCGAAAAATAATCTCGCATTTCGCCTTCAGGCATTGATCGCACATGCAGCTGACTTTCTAGCACAGATATTTTTTCGTCCGCTTTTGAAACTCTGTCTGGAAGATGTACACCATAGAAATCCGCTGGCGCCATTCCATGAGTAGCGGCTTCGAATAGCGAGCTGTACAAGTCAGGAAGCACTGAATCGCTCGCTACGATAATGTCATACAAGGGAGCGCGCAGACCGGCCTGGAGTGTAGCTTCTTCACTGTCCAGACTATTTGACTGGAAACCTCCGGAGGATTCGTCAGCAACCATCAACGATCCATGGACAACTCGCTGCAGGAGCAAGGAACTGTTCTTGAAATAGCGCTGTATTAGCTGCATGAACTCCTCCCTGAAAAGCTCCTTGACGTGGAATGGGTTTTGATAATTTGGTTCGATCGAATAGTGCTGCTTGTCGGGGCTAGAAATGATAAGCAAGCCTTCAGGCTTCAATACACGCTTTATCTCGCTCATCATCTCTTCGTGCTGGTCATGATGCTCGATAGTCTCGAAGCTAACCACCGCGTCAAATTCATGTTCGTTGAAAGGCAACTGGGCAGCCGATGCCTTCACGTAGGAAGCGTTGGGGGCAGGATATTTTTCACGGGCATGGATCACGGCATCCGCATCGATATCTACTCCTACCACTTCCTTTGCCACCTGCGACAACAAATGGCTTCCATAACCTTCGCCGCACGCAACATCAAGTACTCGCAAGCCCTGGACGAACTCTCGTGCGAAATAGTATCGATGCAGATGCTCGAAGGCTATTTGACCAGCCACCTCTGGATGAAAGCGTTCGCCGGTAAACACCAGACTATCTGCTTGTAGCGTCATAATTTACTCACCGGTCAACTCGTTCGCTGGACGCCTGGACAGCACCTACATCGCTTTCCTGCGAGCGCCTTAATACATTGAGGCTGATGCCATGCATTGGCACAGCAATCAGCCCCAGGCATATGGTCTTCGGATGTACATGGAATGCCAATGCCTCGTGAAGCCAGTGGTGCTGGACATGGTCCGTCTGGCTTCCTTCAGCAATGGCTATACTTATTGTGTAATCGCCTTGGCGCATGACCGGCATACGGAAATCGAAATCCGCAAGAATCGTTTCGCCCGCTTTTACACGCACGGGCTGCAGCAGAGTACTTAAATGGGTATTGTCGGCAAAGATGGTCTGGCCAAGACGGTCATAGACTTCAAATCCTACAATGGGCTGCAACATCTCAGATCGCGCCTCGCACCATATCGAAATCCGAACCAGTTCCCCACCGACGACCCACGACAATGGCCTTGAATCCTGGTCAAAGAAACCTGCCCGTAGGACCGAGGCCATGCCGGTTCCGAATTGCCTGGACTTGTCCGAGAAATCAAATATCTCAATATCATTGCGCAGTTGGCTGGCATTTATCAGGTCCTGACGCATGTCCCTGGGCTGCATTTCCTGCGTTGGCGCAACCAATGGCGTAGCAAATGCTGACTCGGCCGACTGAATGCTGTCGTCGTAATAGAGTTCCTCGAGGTAGAGAGCCATAACCTCCTTTGAAGCGCCTTCCATTACTACCTTTCCCTTCTGAAGCCAGATCACCCGATCACAAAGGTTCAGCACAGCAGATGTGTCGTGGGAAACGAAGACTACGGTTCCGCGCGTCATGAAGTCTCGCAGAAATCGCATGCATTTTTGTCCGAAAAAAACATCTCCGACGGAAAGCGCTTCGTCGATCACCAGTATGTCGGCATCAGCATGCGCAATCACGGCGAATGCCAAACGCACGTACATTCCACTTGAGTACTGCTTTACCGGCTGATCCAGAAAATCGCCGATGTCGGCAAACTCTACGATGCGATCGAAGCGCTCATCGATCTGTTGCTCGGTCAAGCCAAGCACGGCGCCATTAAGGTATACATTCTCGCGCCCGGTGAATTCGGGATTGAATCCAGACCCAAGTTCCAGCAGCGCACCAACCCTTCCGACAATCGAAACTTCACCGCCGCTGGGGTGCAATGTTCCGCACAGTATCTGCAGTAGCGTCGACTTGCCCGATCCGTTTTGACCGATTATTCCAACAGTCTCACCTTTGCGAACAGTCAAAGACACATCCTGCAATGCCCAGAATTCGCGGAAGTATTTCTTAGGCGCACGTCCGCTCAGCTTCTGGACGCGAGGCAGGATGGATTGCTTCAAGCGATCCTGTGGGTTCACGTATATCTGGTAGCACTTGGACACCGACTGGATCTGGATCACTGGCGCATCAAGATCGGATTGCGTATCGCCAGAATTCTCGGAAAGGTAAATCTCAGATGACATCCGAGAAACCCCTTCTTGTCCGCTGGAACCACCAGAATCCCATCCACGCGAACGTGGCACTTGCAATCGCGTAAAGGACAAGCCCTTGCCAATCAGGGAGTCGCCCATTGATCAGCACTTCACGTGACTGCTCGATTATGAAAGTCAAGGGATTCAAATAGAGCAAGCGCCGATATTGCTCAGGAATTGCGGTTATCGGATAAAAAACCGGCGCCAGAAACATCAGCGCCGCAGTGAATATGCCTGTCATTTGGGTGATGTCGCGGACATACACGCTAGTGGCGGAAATAAACCATGAGAACCCAAGCGCTACGCCCAGCAGCGGAGCCAAAACAACCGGAATAAAAACCGCCGTCCAAGGCACGCCATGGCCGACAAGCAGCTCAGCGCAGAAAAGGACAAGGACACTGATAGCAGCATGGAAGAGTGATGTACCTACAGCTACCGATGGCAGTATTTCCAAAGGAAATATCACTCTCTTCACGTAGTTTGCATTGGACAGGATTATTCCCGGGGCCTTGTTTATGCATTCTGCTAAAAGGCCATGAACGATCATGCCAACAAATAAAACTATCGCAAAACCAATGTGCGAATCACCGGACGTGCTTGACCATCGCGATTTGAATATGACGGAAAACACAAACGTGTAGACAGCCAGCATCAGCATGGGATTGAAGAACGACCACGCTATTCCAACTACCGACCCCCTGTACCTGCCAATAACATCACGCCTTGTCAGCTGATACGTCAGGTTTCGGTTTCGCCATAAACTTCCCAACAATTCAGATGCTCCGG